>CAYPTZ010000046.1:0-11944 GCA_964413395.1 uncultured archaeon
AAATGAGGTTGAATGCTATATATTTTTTTGTAATTAGGGTCTTATCAAAAATCTATTTTTTATCAATCAACATAAAATTTAAATTGATTGTATGGTTTTTTTTTGTAAGAACGCATAACGAGGTGTAATGTTGAATGATGGTGGCTGGAAAAGAACGGAGAATTTTCATTGAGAGATTGGATCAACATACACTTTGGAAAAGTTTCTGATTTTCTTTCTTTTTAATTATGGCTTTTTGTTTTGTAATTTTACAAGAGAAGAAGATATTTTCTTAATTAATTCAGTAATTTATTAGATATTAAGGAAAAAGTGTCAAACTATTCTAAATTTTCTACTTTCAGTGGATTTTCTCTTTATTTTCCAAAGAAGCAGTAAGGTGTTGATTTTGAGATTCCCTTCAAGTATCAAAATGAACACTGTAAATTTTTTTCTAGAAGGATACAATGAAAGTGGAAATAAACGATGAAAAAAACACATAATCAAAAAATTGGATATGATTTTTCAAAAAATGGCCTAGATTTTGATGCAATCAGTCAAAATCGTCACTATAGATCAAAATTCCAAGTAAAAGAAATAACAGTAGCAGAAGCACAGAAAGAATTATTAGCTACTCAAGAAATCGAAAAAGTGCTAAAAGTTATCGGTGGGGGGAAAGAAGCCACAGTATTATTAGCTCAAGAGAAAGAAACGGGTGATTTAGTGTGTGCTAAAGTATTTCGGTATTATACAAGTACGATTCGAAAACGTTTGCAAGGAACGCGCCATATCTCCGAAAGTGGGATGGCTGGAATTGCCGCTTCCCAAGAATATTGGAATTTATATGAATTGTATAAAGCAGGAATTAATGTACCTCAACCAAGGAAATTGCTTAATAATATAGTAATTATGGATTTCGTGGCCTCTCACGAAGATGACAATGTCCCTGCACCTTTATTAAGAGACATTGATATTCGAAAATTTGGCGACCCAGAAGAATTATTTTATGAATCGATAAATATTTTGGCGGATATGTTTTTAAAAGCGAATTATATTCATGGAGATTATTCAGATCATAATCTAATGGTAACCAATGATGGATTAATTACTATGGATGTCTCGCAAGCGGTTCAATATAACCCAAAAACGTACATTCATACTCCGGTCCGAATTAGAATCGATCAAGCAGTAGAAATGTTATGGGTAGATATTGAAAATATCAATCAGGCATTTCGGAAGAATTATCGATTAGAAATGCAGACTGATGATGTACTAACTTCCATCATTCAGAGTCTTCCAGAGCATTTACAAGTGTTTCTTGAGAAATCCAATGATATTCCTGTGAATTCATACAGATTTTATACTCCAGAAATATGTCGTGGAAAGGAAGCAGTTCGGCAAGAAGGAGTTCAAAAACGAAGGAAGCGGAATTATCAGAGAAAGAAACGATAAGGATTATAATTTCTTTTTTTTTTTTTTTTATTCATTTCAATTTGCCCAAGTTTCTTATAGCTAAAAGAAAAAGAAAAAGAAAGAGAAAAAGAAAGAGAAAAAGAAAAAAAATAATATTTTATTCCATATTTTCAACAAAAAGGCAATATTTATGAGATTTTACCTATAATTTTGTTGAATTTTTTTTAAAAAAATAGAATATTCTATTTTTTTCTGTGAGAATTTTTATTAAGGAGATTGATTAGCTGATTGGTATACTTTTCAAAGGCTTCTCTTCCAATGTTAGTGATTTTTAAAATAATTTTGGTCTGTTTGAAAGAAAAGGCTCTAGATTTTTCCAAAAATCCCGCGTTTTCCAATTTTGTAGTATGATGATCCATATTTCCTGGAGTTAAATCTAATAATTTTCTGAGTTTGGTAAACCCTGCATAGGGATTGGCATTAACAATCATCATTATTGAAAGTCGAACTGGAGAAGAAAAAATGGGATCTTGTAATATTTTAAGCTTTTCCGCTTCTAAATTAAATGATTCGTCCTTTTGAAATTCTAAGTGTTTAATCATTAGATTAACCTCTATTTTCCAACAAAACATTTGATTTTTTAATCATAAAGATCCCTGATATAATTAGAGAAATTGTGTAAATATTTTCACCTATAAACCATGCAATATAATCAGATAGTGGAATACTATCCAAAAAGAGTATATTTTTTCTTTCAATTGGTATTTCAAATGTAATTATTATAGTATCCCAACCTAGTCGATTATCAAGATTAAGTATGATAAATACAAATAATAACACTGCACCCCATATCAGCAATAATAAAAAGAAAATTCTGAACTCTTTAAAATTATAGGTTGGGATTGTTTTTTTTAGAAGCAAATATAACACTACAATAATTAGACAAATCCGCATAGTGTCACAGATCATATATACAGCAGAATCAACAAAATCGATATTATATTCAAGATAACCACTTGTGAGAAAATATATCAGCTGAATCGCTAATATGCTTGTAATAAACCTCCAATGCGAAGTCAATTTTAATTTACCAAGACTTGTTGTGGTTTTTTTAAAATAGATTGCTTTTATAAACAAGATTATTACTAATAAATTTTGAATTACATACATACCAAGAATTATATTATTTCTTGATTGATCGAGAAATCTAAACTTACTAAAATACACAAATTGACCAAAGGCAATTAAGATCAGTAAGGGAATAATACCTTGAATTATAAAAAATACCCTAGAACCTGAAGTAAATTATGGGATTGAAATTTTTGAGTATAATTGAGAGCTTGAAGAAAATTTTGCTCTATATTATTATCATGACTTTCCATAATTTTCTAATAAAAATGAAATTATTTAAACAATAAGAAGTTCTGTTTTACAGAAGGTAATTTTAATAAATCATGCAATTGGATATACTTAAAATATATAGTATTTGATTCATTCTTCCATCATTTTATTATCTCTGTTCAATTTAAGACTTCAAATAATTTTTTAAGAAATTTTTTCTTTCTTTCTATGGCTAGCATATGTCCTGCCCCTTCAAATCGAATAAATTTGGCATTTGGGATTAAATCTACAGTTTCTTGATACATATATTCACTAAAGACAAGATCTTTCGTTCCTCCAAAAAGAAATGTTGGAGCCTGAATAAGTGGTAATAATTTTTTCCGTTCTTCTCTCGTTGAGAGAATATCAGTATATGCAATTCGGATAGTAGATAAAGGATTCCAAGTTGCTGCAAGTATTTTTCGTTTTTTCCATGTAAGAAATCGAATAATGGTTCGCATCCATTTTATATTCCAAAGACGATCATTAATCTTGGCAACTTGATAATGTCGCCCCATTTTTGCGTTTTCTATAATATCTTCCATGAATTTCCTACCTGTCCCTTCGGAAGGACTATATGCAGAAACTATAAGGATTAATTTTTTAGTCAAATTAGGAAAATCTGCAGCGAATGCCATGGCTGCCGCTCCTCCGTACGATATTCCCACAATAGTTGCAGGACCTATATATATTTCAATTGCTTGTTTGAATTGTGATGCAATTTTACGATATGAAAAATCATCTAATAAGTTAATTCCATAACTGAGTACATATATTGTATAATCTGGTAAGTTCAAAATATTATAGATTTTCATTTGTCTTATGGGATCCTTGGCAAGGGAACAGATCAAATCGGTGGTTGGTGGGAAGATTACTGCTTTTTTTTTTCCTTTACCGAAGGTTAAGTATTCAATCCCATTTGTAAATGTTCCTGTGGAAAATTCAATCATATTAAATATACACCCAAAATCCAAAAAAATTTATCCTTATTCTCTACAAAAATGAAGGAATTTAGATCGTCGAATTTTATAATCATTGAATAGAATAAAATAAATTTATTACAGAATTTTTTAACCTTTTCTTAGTAAATTAAAAATAGACTGATTTGGAATTATTTAATTAAATAAGATTGAATATTTAAGTAAATATTGGTAGAATTAACTAATTTAAAATTAAATTTACAAATTTTTACCAATGTTCTTACATGAAGAAAATATAGTGTTTAATCGGGAATGGTAATTTTTTATCTTCAATTAAATTATTCTTCCATGATTTTATCATAATTCTTTATTAGACAGTCCGGACAAATACCATGACTCACGGATGTTGAACGTTTTGAACGAAGATAGTCATCAATAGTAATCCAAGAATCGTCAGCAATTTTAACATTATCACAATACACGCATTTTGGAATTGTTTTATTGAAATTATCAATCTTTTCATTTAAATCAGATACTTGTTGAATCATAACTATCATTTGCAAATGATTTTCGACCATATTTTTAAATTCATCTAACAAGTCCATATATTTTTTTTTGTAAGTTCTTTCTTTTGTGTCTAACACACAAATAGTCCCAAATGTATTTCCATTTGGCCAATTTATCGGCATACCTAAATAGGATATCATACCAAGATTTATATCTGGATTATGATCCCAGACGGGATCTTGTAAAGCATTAGGAATGGACAATGTTTTTTGAGTTTGCATTACTGTATTACAATAAAGTCCTTCTAAATTTGCTGTTTCACCTATTTTATAAGGAATATCTCTATTTTCACTGTGAAGAAAGACTTCAATTGTAGGAGGATGGACTCGCATAATTAAACCTGCTGGTACATCAAAAATATTCGTCATTATATTTACAATTCTTTGCCAATTTTGAACTATATACATAGGAATATTAAGGGTATTTCATGAAAAATCAAATTTTTCATTAGTGTCGTTCATTATACCTTTAGGAACATTTATGCCTAAAAATTTAATTTCTTTCTATATTGAATGCTAAAATAAATGCTAACGCAGATATAAAATTAAATGATATTAATACTGGGGTAGAAAATGCATGGCACAATATCGCTTTGGATTTGAAATTATTTTTGGTTTATGGAGTAAAATCGAATATAATGCTTCATACAATATCAATTTACAATTTCGAAATTTATCTATAATTTAGATACCAAACTCATGAGAATTAAATCCAGCGAAAAATAATTTTTACGATACTTAATATATTTCGACATCCCTTTCGACAAAAATCAAGTAATTATCATGGGTCATGCAATTAAAAAATTTCGACCTCTTTAAAGATTCTAAGAGTAAAAAGGTGATTTTCTAATGAATAATTTTGAGATTATGCTGTTACCTGAATGGCATTCTAAATATAAACGACAATATGAGAAAAGCAAGAAATTTGTTGCTGTTCGAATGTTTGGATCATTTTTGGATGAAAAATCCTTATTAACCGCTTGGAAGTTATCTACTCAAGAGAATATTGACAAAATTAATAATCTTATTTTTTCCAAACTGTTTCAAATAAGTGAAAACTTTATTCCTTTGCAGATTATATTATTTCCTATCAGTCGAATTTATCAGATTAATAAAAGATTAGTAAATGAATTCAGAGATATTCTTAATAATAAATTATTTTATCAGAATAAACGCCAAATAATTGATAAATTCATTCATAAAGTTGATCATGAAATCGATTTTTTTAAAAATTCAGATAAGTATTCCTATTATTTCAATGATATTTATAAAACCAAATCGAAAAATATTGAATATCTCCTTAATAAATTTCAATATGGTCCTTTAACTGCAAAATATTTGAGTTTTATCAAGATTCTCCCTTATTTCCAAATTGCAAATTATGAATATTCTGGGATACCTCTTAATTTATCCATCAATACCTTTATTGAGAAAATTATCCTACCTGAGGTATAAATGATTTATAATTATTAACCTATGAATGCGAAAATTATGGAAAATAAGATTTTCTTTCAAAAATTAGGAATATTAAAATTATAATAAAGAAATTTAAATCTCAACTATGGTATAAGAAAATCACCAAAATATTATCTAGATCATATCACAATATTTTAACTTAAATTGGGTATTGAAAATTGAAACCTTTTTCAAACTGAAAATTGAAACCTTTTTCAAACTGAAAATTAATTAAATACATGAAGCGGGAAAAATATGGCACAGTTAAGAGATATACCAGATTATATTTTAAGTTCTCCAAATAGAAGTTATGAATATGCATCAAATGATATTAAGCGACATGATCGACGATTGTTGGAATCTGTCTGTTCTGATGCAAAATATGCTTATCTGTATGCCAAGGATATTAAAGGTCATGATGATAGATTATTAAATGCTACATTATTAAATCCTCAATACAGTTATTTGTATGCATTAGAAGTACTTAAATGTCATGATGAGAGATTATTAAATGCAATTTGCTCAGATCCTGCCTATAGTTATTTTTATGCCGTAAATGTCTTGAAACAAGATGATGAACGATTACGACATGCAGTAAGTGTTTCACCCGAATTTAGTTTTAAATATGCCTATAAAATTTCAGGACATGATAAAAAATTATTTGAAAGTGCCTATAAGATGAAATATTGGCGTGAAAAATATCAAACCTTAATTTTAGACAAAGAAAATTGCATTGATTCTCTTAATCAAGAGAAAAATCAAGAAACTACCTTTGTACATTCAAAAGAAATCTATGATAAAACAGTGGATATTTTAAACAATTATAATGAACGTCTTTTAGATGCTATATTATCTGACCCAAATCGAACTTCTAACCTTTCTCGAAACGCAAATCCTTCCATTGATAATAAATTTGTAGGTATTAATAATTCTAGATATCATCAATCAAAGGATAATTTTAATCTTGCATATGATGGTAGAACATCAATTAGATCTACTCCTCATACTAATACGGATCGGACGATTAAAATATCACGGGACATGTTACATTCACAAGATAATCTGGTAATAAATAAAATATTAGCTGATCCTGAACGAAGTTATCAATATGCATTTGAAGTATTAAAGAATCATGATGAAAAATTTCTAAATGCTGTACTGATTAGTCCACAATATGCTTATTTATATGCGCAGAATATTCTAAGATCCCATCACGAGAAATTATTAGAGGCTACTCTGAGTGATCCTCAATTTAGCTATAATTATGCCTTTAATATTTTAAAACGTCATGACAATAGAATTTTTAACTCAGTCATCAAAAGTCCAGAATACAGTTTTAAATATGCAAAAAATATCTTGCACTTTCAGGGTCAATTATTTTCGGAGGTCCCTATCTATGATCCTTCATCGAATGCTGTGCTTTCTGAAGTAATTCTTCAAAAATATTTTGAAGAAATTTTTGAGACTGTTTCTACAGATGCATTTTGGAGCTTTAAATTTGCTTCTGAAATTATAAAAGGACATAATGCTCAGTTACTTGCATCAATTAAGGAGAAAGAATTTGTTTTACTTCAATATATGAAATTTTTAAATACAATTACTTTTTATCCACGAATATTAATCGATTTATGGACAATTCTTAATATTCAAAATCAACAGTTAAATGTAGAAATTGAACAAAATTTTATTTTATACATTAATCGCCATAGAACTCAGATATTTAATATGCTAGAAAATTTTACTCCTTCACTAAAGGAATATATCAAACATATTTTTTAACTTGAATGAAATTAAAATCCAATTTTTACTATTATTTCACATTTTTATCTTTTATTGGAAATTTACCTCTAAAATTCTATTGATGGAGAAAATTTCAACATATTATTATATAATTAAAATTCCAGTAGTTATTTATAAGATTAGATAAAAAAAAAAAGGTAAAATATTTTAGAATAAATTTTAGTAAATTGTTGCCTAATTTTAAAACAATCAAATTTTCTATGTAATTTCAATTGAAACAAATAAAGGTAATTCATAAATAGGTGAGTGAAAAAAATGAATAAGAAAAATAGATTTAAAGTGGTTGTGGCATCATTTATAATTTTGGTATTCAGTGTATCCTTATTTAGTATAAAAGGTACAACAAAATCAATAATATCTGATGAGATTGACAAATTTACATCAGAATCTAACGGCTATTGGAATCTGAAACAAAATATTGGATCAAATCTACTGGTAGCAGATTCTGGATTACAATTCTCAACTTATATTGGAACCATAGATTATGACAAAATTAATGCTGTTGCAGTTGATGATTTTGGATATATTTACATAACAGGGAAGACTGGTGGTGAAGATTTTCCTATTACGTCCAGTAGTGCAAGTGTAACTATTCCTGAACATGGTTCAGCGATATTTGTCTGTAAGATTCATCCTAATGGGACGAAATTTGAATATTCCATATTACTTGAAGACACCGATAATACTACACCGACAGCAATAGTAATTGATAATTTGGGTTGTGCATATATTGCTTCATATTCCTTATATGGTACAAATATACGAAAAATAAATGTAGATGGAAGTAATTTAGAATATTCTGTAAAATTGGGAAATTCTTATGGAGATCGACTTAATGGGATGGTGCTAGATTCTTCTGGTTGTGCATATATCATTGGTGATACTGTAGGATTTTCTAATATTACATCTGAGGCATACGATGAAGTTCATAATGGAGGATCTGATGTTTTTGTATCTAAATTATCCTTTGATGGTACCGAACTCGAATATTCAACTTTCATAGGTGGATCATCTAATGATTATGGTAAAAGCATTGAAATTGATAGTGCTGGTAATGCTTATGTAACAGGATATACAAATAGTATTGATTTTCCTACTACAGCAGGAGTTATTAGTGAAACTATTAATGGTGGTGATGATATTTTTGTTTGTAAACTCAATCCTGAAGGAACTGCCTTGGATTATTCTACTTTTATTGGTGGTTCGAGTGAAGATTGGGCTTATGATATTGCTCTTAACAGTGAAAATTGTCCATATATCACAGGAGCTGTCAGAAGTTATGATTTTCCATGCACTTCTGGAATATTTGAAAGATATACGGGTCAACAAGATGTGATTGTATTGAAGATTAATGAAGACGCATCATCTTTAGAATTTTCCAATTTCCTTGGAGGATCTTCAAATGACGTTGGAAAGCAAATCAAACTCGATAATTCTGAAAATATTATTGTTGCTGGAGTATCTCATCCTTCTGATATTATATTTCCTACTACATCAAATGCTATTAATACAACTTACAATGGCGCAAATAATTATGGAACCTTCGATGATATTTTTATCTGTAATATCAGTTCAAACGGATCCAAACTATTTCATTCTACCCTCTTTGGGGGTAGTATGGATGAAATTCAAAATAGTCTAGAAATCGATAAATTAGGAAATATATTTATTGTTGGGAGTACTCAAAGTGTTAACTTCCCTACTACATCTGGCGTGATTAGTGAAAATTTTAACTCTGGATTTACTGATGGCTATCTTTCTAAATTTAATTTTCCAAATTATAGTTCTGAATTAGATAAAAAACCAATTTTCATTCCTAGTTATCCCTTAGAACTGTTTTTCTTGAGTGGTATTATAATAATTTCCTATACTGCTAAAAAATGGAAAAATCTATGAAATCTAAAAATGATATAATTAGTTTTTTTTTTTTAAATTCGTTTTCATTTTTAATCAATTTGTAAATAATAAAATTAGAATAAAATGGAGCCAATGGAGAGATTTGAACTCTCGATCATCTGATTTCTTGAATCATAAAAATAATTAATACTATTTTCAATTGCATACAAGTCAGACGCTTAAGCTGCAGTAGAGGTTTGAACTCAAACTTTATAGCCACTAAGCCACACTGGCACTTTATGTTTTTTAATAATGAGGGGAAAAATTAAAAATTTTCTATTTTTTTCTTTGATAATCATTAAACCTATACTATTCCAAAATTAGTTGAAATAATGAAAAATTGTATACTAACAACAAAATGAATCTAATAGTGGTTATTTTTTATTTCCTAGTTTTAAATTTAAATTATCGCGAATTATTGAAATTTGTGTTTGGAATTCCAAATTATTAAATACTCTAATTTAAATAAATAACACAATTGTAGAATAATTCTTTTTTAGAATTCTAACAATTCAATAATTAAGTAAGATAACCCAAAAAGCTAGGATCATAATGATAGAAATAGCAAATAATTCAGAAAAATCTGAAACGTCTGATAAATCTGTAATTCATGATAAATTAAAGAAAACAATTCTCTATTTTTATGGATTATATGTGTTAAGTTATGTCTTCGCTGTAATTTTTAGATTTATTCTTCCTATTATATCTGTTCCTTTTCAAATTACAGAAATTGATAAAGAAGTACGTTATACTATGGATTCTGGGGAATTTACTGATATTTTATTCTTAGGAATTTTATTTTCTTTGGCTTGTCTTTATATATTTAATTGGTTATTGGAAATTGTACCTCATAGAGAAAATATTAAGAAAGAATATAGCATTCTTTTTATTCTTGGTATATTGTTATTGAATTATGGTATCATGACTCACATGGTAACAAATTCTTTAAATGAAATCATAAAAAAAATGACTGAAGCAGGTGAAATAATTCCAGCTGGTTCAGAATTAGAACAATTATCATTAGGGATTTATTTTTGGGATGAAATCATTTCACACATTTTATTAACAACTGGTTTTTTTATGCTAAGTATGCTATTCATTCGAATGGAACAGCATAATGAAATTAAAAAAAATATTTGTACAAAAAAAGATCATAAATTATTTGGATTAACTTTTATCATTGGTGGTTTTGTGGCATTTATGTCCATTGAGGGGCAAGTGAGTGTCATTTTTTTAGTCTTATGTTTTATAATTTTAAGCTATATCTTAATTTCTTACCATAAAAAAAATTACCATGCGAAACCATTTACCCTTGCCTCTGTATGGTTTTTACTTGGGTATATTTTGTTTACAATCATATGGGCATTAATTTTTGGAGTAAAAGAAAATTTTCCCTATTTGTATCAATTTACAGAAGTAATATAATAATGATAATCAATTGCTTGAATGAAGAGATATTTCACAATTTTATCCAGTTCTGTTTGATAATATATTATTAATAGAGATTTCCTTTTCATTCTCATTGATTGATTTACTTTATTAAAAAATAATGCCTTTTTCAGAAAATTTCAATGAAAAAATTGGGCCACATGAAAGAAATCAAAACAAGTATAATTTTATGAATGAAGATATAACATAAGTTGTCTAATAATAAGGCTTTTACTTATAAGGAGTCTTTTTATTATTAATATATTATAAAAATTTCATTCAATTATTAATAATATAAAACTGGAACGGCCCTATATATGATGAACATTTTGCATAAGTCCAAAAAGGTTAAGAAATCCAAAAATATCTTAGTATATTTGCTTCTTATTACATTCATAACGTCAATAAATACATCCATTATAAGTACAAAATCACAAAATAATTTTCTAGATGATGTTATTGCACAAATTACTTTACCTTCAAATGTTGAGATGGAAGAAGAATGGAGTAATATTCCATATGAAATGCTTTTAATCACACCTGATGAAGTAGGATTTTATGACGCCGCAAACTCTTATGCGGAATGGAAAACTTCACGAGGAATACCCACTTTAGTTGTGGCAAATTATTCTGATTATGAAGGAGTAGATGAACCAGAAAAAATTCGAAATGCAATTATCTCTTATTACAATCAATATCCTATTGAATGGGTATTATTATTAGGGGATACACAATTAGTTCCTATGAGATACGTCTTAAATAACGATACACAAGTTATGGGCCAATTTGAAGCTGTTGACCCAAGTAATCCAAATAAACCCACTGATTACTATTATGCTGAACTATCTGCAAATTGGAATCTTGATAATGATATTTATTGGGGAGAAGATGTATTGTATAATGATCTTCCCGAAGAAAATCCAAATTCTCTCCTCTCAGAATTAGATTATGAACCAGAAGTGTATGTGGGTAGATTTCCTGCTGATGATCTTAGCGAATTAAATGTGATGATGTCAAAAGCGATAGATTATGAAAATGCTACATTTGCAGGGGATTGGATGAATCAATATTTATCAGTATCTGGACTATTAAATGGACCTAAACCATCTG
>CAYPTZ010000047.1:0-8523 GCA_964413395.1 uncultured archaeon
TCCTTCGGTTAAACCACTAACATCTTCACTTATCACAGCACCGCTTACCCAAGCAACAGGTGTGGAAGTTCCACTAGGTCCAGTTATAGTATAGGTAGCAGGGTTACTGTCAGTTAATGTCCAACTAATTGAATATGCACCAGTATTATCTACTTCATAAGTAATATCAGCAGGTGAGGAAACAACAGGCGCTACATTCTCTCCAATTGGAGGTTCAACACCCCATACTAAATCATTATTATAATAAACTGTAATTTTGGAATAATCTGTATATGAAGTTATTGTTGAATCATAAGAATAATCATCAGCTTGATTGAAGTTTGTTGAATCTGAAGATACAATTCTTAATTGAATATCGCCCGTACTTGCACTAATTGGAAATTCATTTGCAGCCCCACTCCCACCCAACCAAGTAGGAACGTTTGCTGAAGTTGTAAATCCTGCTTGTAAATATTGAATCGCACCATTATCACCAAAACTAGAGGTTATTTCAGCATTTCCCACAGCAGCATAATCTATGGAATTTGATAAAGTATATACTCCAGATTCTGAAGTAAACCAATATCTAAATGAAATATCAGCCAAATTTACATTCAAGGGACCATCATTAAATAACTGTACTCTAGGTCGAATATCTACTGATGAAGCATCTGTACCTCCACAGTAATACTGTGCTCGAATTTGAGCAATAATTTTCAAGGTTTTTGCACTCACTTCTGCCGAAGCAATACTTGGATTATCACTGGTATCTACAGCAACTACTTTATAGTAATAATTTGTATTATCACCTAATCCAACATCTGAAAATTCACTATTGGTTGGACTTGATATTTGATTTGAAGCACTAGGAGTAAATCCTGATGAAAGACTACGATATACAATATATTCTTTTAGATCCGATTCAGTGTTATCGGCCCAATTTAATTCAATTTTTGATGTACTAACAGCAGTTGCACTTAACTGTGTTGGAGAATTTGGTGGAGTTATATCAGGTTCAGGAGTTCTTCCAGACTCTTCATTGGATCCAGGACTTTGATTGTCACTATTATCAATTGCAGTAACCATATAGAAGTAAGTTGTTTCAGGATTAACAGTATCATCAATGAATTCACTAGTTTGGGAATCACCAACTAAATTTGCAGTTATGTTTTGAACATTACTTGACAAACTTCGGTAAATATTATATTTATCAAGATCAATTTCAGTATTATCATCCCAATTTAAATTAATCTGATTGGAACTATAAATATCCATTTGAAGACCTGTTGGAGCAGCAGGAGGTATGTAATCAGGTTCACCCCCACCAGACTTATCAATCATTGCTTGAGCATGGTTTGAAATCAAGGTGGCAGTATCTGAAGGATAATAGACAGTAAATCCATCATAATCAGGATAAAGTGAGCCATCTTCCATGATTCCAGATAATATCCAAAAATTATCTCCATTGATATCATTATCAATTATTGCTTGGAACCAATCAGTATATACTGCATCACGAGTAGTTTTATCTTTATAACCATATTCTTCAAGAATCCATGGTTTATTATGGTTTTCTTGAGCATGATGTTCTATCCATGAAATACCCCATTCGGGAGTAGTACTCCAATGATCAGGATATAAGTGAACAGTTCCAAAATCAATGTTGGGAAGTTCCATAAAGCGATTCCAATCGGTTCCTTCTCCTCCTACATAGGCCCAATGATTAGTTCCAAATTTGGCCATTGATTCATCATAAGTATAACTGAAAAAACCTTCATCGCCAACACTCACCATATGTTTAGAATCGATTGATTTGATATAAGCACTCATTTCAGTGACCCAATTGACCACAGTATCACCTGTGCTATCACTTTGACACCGAGGTTCATTAGCTAATTCCCATGAGAAAATGGCAGGATCATCTTTATATGTAATTCCTGAAATAGTATTAACCCGATTTAACACAAAAGACACCCAATCTTTATACCATTGTTTGCAATTTGGATTAGTATAAAAGGTATCTTTGTCAGTACCTCCATCCCACATAACGTATTGTAACATCCCACCAAATTCTTTCCAATTATTGGTGAGAGTAAAAATTAATTTAATATTTCGATCATTAGCAGCTTTTAAAACGTAATCCAATCCCTCCATTCCGTCAGCGCCACCATTAAAAGCAGGAGCATTTGTGTCTGGATCCCAATATTGTAAATATACTCCACCTTTTTCTCCCACACCATCAGCATTATTACTAAAAGTACCATCAGCATTTAGCGTTCCTACATCAAGATGTCCCCAAACTCGAAGGACTTGTAATTTCATGCTCACGGCATCATTTAATACATCGTCCACCATATCTCGATTTTTAAAATTCATATAATATTGATTTGAACCAGCATAATAGAATTCCTTACCATTAAGCATAAATTGATTTCCTTCAGTATAAACAATATTTTGCACAGCAGTTGTATTCGGAGTATTACTAGTATCTTTTGAGGTTTCAAAATCTGATCCTATGAGAATTCCACTAACCAGGAGTATCAAACCAAAAGAAATAAAATATCTTCGAATTTTAGTATAATTATTTGTATTCTTATTCATTTTAATCACAAATTTCATTTTTTCACAAAATGACAAAATTTGATTTGGAATGACATGAATAACTAATATTGAATAAATTATTTATGAGAGTAAACACTACTTTTTTTCTAAAACCAAATCAAATGTTAATCATAATTTAATAAAATCCGTAATTTAAAACAGCTAGGAGCATAATTTCAATAATAGAGGTTAGTTCACGGAAAAAGGAGTGAAAAAATTAATTTCATGAACTTATATGTCAATGAAGTATAGTCCACAAATAATGGTATAAGTTAAAAAAGATGTGAACTAAAATATTATTTTATTACTACATTTCAAAACAAAAGATATAATTAATGCTATTTCAATTGATATTTTTTATATTAATTTCAATAAATTTATTCAAACAGAAAAAAACATTCTATTTAGCGATTTTTGAATGTTTTTGAAAGAATAACTAAAATATTTAGTAATAATTCAATACTTTCTATTAAAACCTATTATAAATTTTTAAGCAACTACATAGAGAGATTTTCACTAGTGTGATTACTATATTTTTTTTTCATCTCTATCTTCTTAAGGATAAAAAAAAAAAATTAAATTTCTGTGGAATGGCTCCCGTTAATGATTTTTACATTTCTAATATATTCCTTTTTTTTCAAATCTGAGAGCAAACGTGATTTAGTGGTTATATCATCCGAAATTTCTTTATGGTTCCCAAAAGATAATAATTTCATCTTTTGCTTAAAGGTAATTATAAAACTTAGGCGATTAATATCCTCATTAATTGAATCAACACTTAAAATGGAGTAATATTTAAGATTTTTAACAAAAATAGGGGATAAAACCATAGAATAATCATATTTAATTGGAAAATCTAATTCTAAAATATCTTGCGCCAGTCCTTTTTGACCAAATTGAGACGAATACATAAAGAATAAAAGACTACATCCAACAAATGTAAATAGTACACCAAGAGCGTAGAATCTAGTCCCACAAGCCATCCCAACGGCCATAATGAAGAAAATAAACCCAACATCTCGGGTTTCCTTTATTGCATTACGAAATCTCACAATTGATAATGCTCCTACGAGAGTAAATGCTCTAGCAATATCAGTGCCAACTATTAACATTACTACTGAAACAACAAGACCGAGTAAAACAAGTGTTTGTGTAAAGGATTGAGAGTAAGATACACCTTTATGTGTTCCGCGGTATGTTATTGATACAATCAAGGATAAAGTAATGCTCCAAAATAGAACAATTAATGCATCCGAAAATGTAAGAGAAATTACATTTGGATTGAAGGTACTAAATGAATCTTCAATAAATTTATTGATAAATGTTGTCGCTATCATGTTTTTCACTATTATTGTTTGAAATTTTATTTGTAGTATAAAAAAAAGCTAGATTTCAGAAAAAGCAGAAGCTCTCTTCAATCCAGTGGTAAATTTAGATATTTTATTCTGGATGCAATTATTTGTTTGAATAATATTAATTGCCCATTTTGGAATGATATTATTAAATTTGACTTCCATTACACATCGATTACGTGGAATTATCAATTTTGAACTCCCTTTATGAAAATTTAGTAAATCAAAATTATGCTTTGAAACACGTAAGTTGGTATCAAAAGTAACTCTAAAATTATTTTCAGCAATTCCACACAAGGCTTGCCTTTTATATGATATAGCACATACAGGTTTGAGATTAAATCTCTTTTTAAGATACCAGATTTCTTCCAAGGTATTTTTGTCATAAAAAGATGAATTATCATATGTATTGGAAGCGATCGCAGTATTATCATTAATAATGTCAATCACATCATCCACAGGTACTTGAATACGTGCTTTTGAGACATTTTCATTTGTTTTTCGCTTAATTTCTATGAATATTTGCCGATTTTCCTCACTTATTTGAGGATAATATCTTATGCGCAATTTTTTTCGATATTTAATTCCATCTACTTTTTCATAAAATGCCTTTCTTTGAAGGGAATCAAAATAGAGACTTCTGACTTCATAATCAAAATTATTTTGAGAATGTAGATCAGGTTTCATAAATCCCTTCAAATAACGTGTTAAGCGTTCGCGGTCATCATTAGAAATTTGATACTTTATTTCAAAACGTTTAAAGAATTTTTGAACCATTTTTTTATGCCACTCCCATATTTTTTTGAATATTATCCATAATTTGGTCGTTTCTTGATTTCATAGATGGAAGATTTAAGAAAAATTGTTGATTATCTTTTTGTTGGCTTTTTTTATGAGAATAATTTATAGAAATACTTAATCCAAATAATCCTCCTAAAAAGATATAAAGTAAACTGCTTTGATTCATCATTACTTCGATTACTTCTAATTCAGAGTTTTTTATTCCAGGAGTAGGAGTAGAGATCATAAAATCTATATTATCACTTCCATCTGGAATTCTCCCTATTGAAAAATCTTGAATTGATTCTGAATGTTGAATTATATCAATTATTGTCTTACCATCATTAGAAATTAACCCAATTTCTTCTCCTTTGCCACTCAATTTAAAATTTGTATGTAAATTTCCTTGTTCAGGTTCGCTATCGGCCCAAATTAATAAAAAAGTATTTGCTTCAATAACTTGTCCTTCAGGAAATCGCCACATTGTGGGATCATTCGAATTATCTGTGAGATAAATTCCACTAAGATCAATTAGTTCGTTTCCTGAATTATAAAGTTCAATCCAATCAGGAAAATCCCCTTTGTCATCCGGATCTTCAATGGTATATTTATTTTCGACCATAATTTCATTGATAAAAAGAGATGTTGGAAGTTTTATTAGGAGGGAATTCCCTCTATTTTGAATATTAGGAGTGGGAAATTCGCCCATAACCTCCCATTTACCAATACCATCGGGTATTCTCCCATATGAATCATTAATTCCCAAACTAGTATAAGAGATTAAGTCAATCAGGTCATAAATGCCAGATTCATTCTCAACGAATAAATATAAATCACCTTGAGTGCTATTTAAAATGAGCGAGAGATGGTCATTTCCATCTAAAACTTCCCCATCAGCCCAAACAACATAAAAATCACCATCTTCGAGGACAATATTAGAAAATGCCCACATATTGGGAATTTCAATGTTATTTGTAAGATAAATTCCAGTCAAATTCACATTTCCTGGTCCCACATTATATATTTCAATCCATGGATCATAATCCCCTTCTTCATCAGATAAAGTCCCATTATTGCTACTCATAAGCTCATTTATCTGGATATCCGTCTTTTTAGCATAAGAATTCAAAATATTGTCCAAATATGAAGAACGTACTTCAATAAAACTCTCTAAACCAAAAATATTATTAGTATTAGAGTATCCTTCTCCCAAGGTCAATTCAAATTGTTCATTAGTATAAACACGATTAGGATCAGCATAAACATCTTCTCGAATTAAATCTGCAAGAATTTGAATTCGATCTGACATATAATCTTGATTAAAACCATCTCGAATCATTGTAGCGAGGATTCTAGCATAAGTCTGATTATATGATTCAATTTCGAATAAACGTTCCAGCAAAGGACGACCTGTACCTAAATTTGAAAACTCATTTCCTGGAGGCTCTCCATCAGGAGGAGGAGGTCTCTGAAGCAATTCAATAGAATTTTGATCAGATATCTCTTCATTCGTAGGTGCAACACCCATAGGTGTAGACGTGGGTGTCCAGAAAGGGTCAATTAATTGAATATCTTGTCCATCATCTAATCCAAATGTAAATCTCCCAAAAGCTTCATTTGAATCCCATAAAATATGCTTAAATTGGCCAGCATTATTTTCATATAAATAGAAATTATGAGCTGATCCAATGTAGGAATCCAAACTGGAAAATATGTTCAAAAGTGCCATATTGTATAATGTATCATTAACATCAAGAATATTTTCTATTTCACCTTTCAAATCTTCAGTAGGAGTATTAGTAAGTATATTAGTTAAATTAATTAATCCAGAATAATCATTTAAATCTTCATTCGTTTTTAATTCATAACTAGTTGAGTATAAATCTTCACTTTCTCCTAAGTAACTTAACGTTCCAGCAGTTTCAGCTCTGTATATGTTTCCATTTTCTTTACTGCCATACCGACTTTCAATAAATTCGTCATCAATATGCTCAATAGCAGTAAATAATCCAAAATATTCCCCATTTACATACACTCGTGTAAATGTACACCGAACCACTTCTACATAATTACTAGCAAAATCCCAAAATATCTTTTCTCGTAACATTGTAGGATCCATATGACCATTATTTAAGTTTAATTTCTTTAATCCAAAAAAATTAATTTCCTGATTATAATAATTAAAATCTATTCGGAAAGATTTCTTATAGGAATTGCTCATGAATGAGGAATGACCTTTAAAATTGATCCCAATTGGATCTAATTCTATGTCATCATAAACAAATTTAACAGGGAAATAAGGATCGTCGGGGTCATTTGCATGACCATAATAGAGTTCATCATACCAATCATCATTGTCAAAATATAGTTGGATTTCATGAACATAGCTATCATCAAAAAAAGGTTCTGCTTCATCATATAGAGTAGTTACTTTATCGAAAGGCGCTAAATCTGAACAACTCTCAGGTGAAAATTCTACTTCTGATGATTCTAAGATATTTTGATTTACATTTATTCGAGTATCTACGATTGAATCATCCACATTAAATTTTTCTTCAGAATTAGTGAATAAATTATTTGAAGTATCAAATAAAATCACTGTAAGGATAAGAAAAACAAGAATTCTTGAATTATTAATCTTTTTCAGCCATCTTGAGACAGTTATTTTTTTCATTTTAACTTCCATCTAAATCTAATTTCCTTTTTTATTCTTTAAAATAATCAAATAAAAAGGTCTAAATAGAAGAAAAGGAATTACTTTAATAAGTGGTTTTAGAACAAAGGTCAATTCTATTTTACCTTTGTTTCCATAGAATTGAAATACTCCTGCGAGATTAAATATATGCCCCCTTCCAAATACCGTTCCACGAATATGATCATTCAAAAAATTTTAGAAGGTATATTACGAGCAGATATCGATCATATGCTTGTAAAACAAGGGATTGTAAAATCCCATTTAGTAAAATATTGTATGTTAAAAGCGAGTACTGCTGAGAAATATCTATCAAAAATGGAAAAGGCAGGTTATCTAAAATCTCATGAAGAATCTTGGGGCGAACGAACGATAACGATAATTATTATCACCCCAAAGGGAAAAGAACGTTATAAATGGTTTGTTATGTTAAATATGGAGTTAGAAGATCACAAAAAGGAGGAATAGTTCATTATGGGAATTCATGAAAATAAAATAAATGAAATAGATAAAAATGAGAAAATGGGACGAGAAAGCAAAAAACATTCATATTATCAAGATATTGAAGATAATGGGCTAAAATATATTGAGGGGCAAAAACGTTATTTAATTTTTACTGCCATTTTTCCAATATATGCCATTATTGTGCAAATTTTTAACATTATCACCTCAATAAATAAAATCCCTAGGCCACCAGGAAATCCAGCAGGCCTTCCCATATTAGAACCTCGTAATATTTACGACATTTTAACGCCAACTATAATTTTCTTAGTAATTTCTACATTTGCTTTAATGAAATTTATATTTCTTTTTATTTGGATGAAAAAAGTGCATAAATATGAAATTCAAAAAAAAATTTTAGAAATAGATAAAAAAAATGAAGAAATTGAAAAACTGAGATATAGTGCCCCCACATTAACTCAATTATTTTATGATATCGTAGACCATATGCAACTTATTCGTATAGTTTTCATTATCTTAAATATTGTTTTTATTTTTTACCTTCAATGGTCTGTTGGATTTTTATTAGATTTTTTTGGTTTGATTACCCATCCCAACCCTCCTCCTAATAATATTTTTCATTTATTGAACACGATTGCAGAATTTGGTCTAATTTGG
>CAYPTZ010000047.1:8533-11772 GCA_964413395.1 uncultured archaeon
GGTATATGGTGTTTGAATGGAAACATTTTTTAAAATGGAATAAAAAAATTCAGAATTTAACTCAGTTAGAGAAACAAATCTATGATGAACTTGAAGATATATAAAAACTTAAAATCACAATAATAGTATCAAAATTATTACGTAATTCTAAATTGTAATAATTGGAAACTGGAACTTATTTCTCAAATGATTTCTTAGACGATTTCATAAAACAGATAATTAAATATTTATTAATGGAAAATGAAAAAAAAATAGCATATCTAATGGAGTACGTACCTTTTAGGTGAACATAGACAAAATTCACTAAAAATTAGCTGGATGAGTGTCAATTTTTTCTAATGTTGCTAAACAAACAAAATTGAATCAAAAAAAAAAGTCTGTATTTAATATAGCTTAACTTGATATTTCTATTTCTTAACCAAAATAATAAAAGATAATTTTATTTGAGTAATTTTGCTTTGATAAATCTATATCAGCTTAAAATCTGTTTAGAAATGGTGTTAGTTTCACCAATTTTGCCAATTAAATAGTAAATGAGGCTATCATTTTTAAGTTTGATTTGAATACAAAAATATATGATTACTCCACCATTAGATTTAAATCATCATGATTCAAAAAAGTCAAAAAATTCTAAATTCGACAATTTTTTTGATTTGTCAGATGATTTTCTCTTTTTATTAGATATGAAATACAATATCTTGAAAGTAAATCCAATGGTCTGTACTCATTTAGGATATGATGAAAAAGAACTTGCTAATCAAAATATTGTGATTGTACACCCACTAGATAGGCATGATGAGGTCATTTCAAATATTCAAAATATGATTAAAAATGAAAATAAATTTGGTCATGTCCCTTTAATCACTAAAAAAGGAGAATTAATTCCAGTACAAACTAGAATAAAAATTTCAAAAGGAAATAAGGGCGATTTATTGTTTGTTTTCTCCCGAAATATCTCACATTTAATTTGGATAGAAGATTCCTTAAAATTACAACGAGATTTGGCAATCAATCTATCTCATGCTACCACTATAGAAGAAATATTAGAAATATCATTAGATAGCATCTTATTAATTAATGGGATTGATGGAGGGGGAGCCTATACTGTTGATCAATATACTGGTTCTGTCGATCTTTCATATGTAAGAAATATTCCTGATTCTTTTGTCAAAATAACCAGTCATTATGAACCTGATGCACCTCAAGCACAGCTAATTCAGAAAGGAGAAATTATTTATAATAAGTTTGAAAAACTCCCATCTTATATAAAAGAAAAAATGGAGAATACTAAAATAAAAAATATTGCCATTCTCCCCATTATATCAAATGGAATAGCATTGGCATGTTTTAATCTGACTTCTGAAATGTATGAACAGTTTCCAATACGATTAACCAATTCTTTGGAAGCAATTGTTGCCCAAATTGGTGATGCCTTAGCTCGTATCACCACGCAGAATGGACTTAAGGAGCAAAAGGAAGTTTTAGAAAATATATTTGAAGCTGCAAATACTATTTCTTTTATATTTACTGACATCTCAAGAAAAGAAGCAAAAATTATGGATTTCAGTCCTGGAGCCGAAATGATCTTTGGATATAAAAAAGAAGAAGTTATTGGAAAACTTGCCAATATTCTTTATACCAAAAAAGACATTAAAAAATATCCAGATATACTTTCATTGCAGGAAAAAAAAAAACAAGGATTTCGAAGAGAGATTACTTTAGTACGGAAGAATGGAGAACATTTTCCTGGACTTATTTCAACATATCCTATTTTTAGTAGGACCGGCAAAATTATTAAAATATTAAGTGTTTCTATTGATATTTCGGAACAAAAAGAAAAGGAATTTAAGAGTTTTCATGACCAAAAAATTGAATCTATTGCTCTTCTCGCTGGAGGAATTGCTCATGATTTTAATAATATTCTTGTTGGTATTTTGGGTAATACACAAATAATTCAGTTGTCAGATAATTTACTAGAGGAAGATAGAGAATTACTACATGATTTGGAAATGGCAGCATATCGTGCAAAAGATTTAACAAATCAACTTTTGACTTTTTCAAAAGGGGGCAAACCAATTAAAAAGATTATTTCTCTTGAAAATATAATCAAAAACTCAGTAAAAATTGTTTCACATGGGCAAAAATCAATTGTGGAATTAGACATTGAAAATCAAATTCCACCTATCAAGGCAGATATAGGTCAATTAAATCAAGTATTCAATAACATTCTTATTAATGCACAACAATCTATGCCTTTAGGAGGAAAAATTAAAATTAAGATTAAAACAATCAGATCTATCAATAATTTCAAAGAGCTTTCACTAAAAAAGGGCGATTATTTCGAAATTTCTATTCAAGATGAGGGGAAAGGAATTTCACCTAAAAATCAGAAACATATTTTTGAACCATATTTTTCAACTAAAGTTAAAGGACACGGCTTAGGGTTAGCAACGTGTTATTCAATTATCAAACAACATTCAGGAATTATTACATTTACTTCAAAGGAAGGTGTTGGAACGATATTCTTTATATATTTACCAATTTATGAAGAAAATATTTATTTTTCACAAAAAATAGAAAAAATTCATAAGAAAATTGAATTTCATGGTAAGATTCTCATTATTGATGATGATCCAATTACTTACAGAACCTTATCAAATATATTACAAAAATTGGGATTTTCAGTAGAAATAATCACAGATGGGAGAGATTTAAAAGAAAAAATTGAAGAGACACAACAAAATATTGAAGAAAAATTTGATTTAGTTATAATGGACCTCACAATTCCAGGCGGATTAGGCGGTAAAGATGCCATGAAAATTCTGAATCAAGTAGATCCATCGATAATAGCAATAGTATCAAGCGGTTACTCAAATGATCCGATCCTTGCTAATTTTTCTGACTATGGATTTTCTGGATATCTGAAAAAACCCTTTTCAATAGAACAATTAATTCAACAACTTCAGAATATTTTCTAAATATAAATGTAAGGTTCTAAATTACAAAATTAAAATACTAAAATTTCTAAAATAAAACACTTTTGGAAAACTTAGGTGGCCATAGGTAAAAATACTGGCGTACCCGATGGAGTGTGTGCTATTTGTACATACAAATTAAAAAATCACGCAGGAGGATTTAAGAATCACTTGTACATACATAGAAACTTTCCAATGTCTGTTAACTGCTACGCATGATATTATTGTGGACAATCTTGGACATTAATATTGACATGTCCACCG
>CAYPTZ010000048.1:0-11625 GCA_964413395.1 uncultured archaeon
TTATTACTGGTTTTCTATTCTTCTTAGAAACTGAGAATCTTGAAATAGTTAATTATCTATACTTTGCTGGACTATTTTTTTGGATTTTAACTTTTTCTGCAAATCTTATTCAAGGACGAAATAATAAGAATTCAAACAATAGGCAAGGTCTCCCGCAAAATCCTCTTTCTTTAATACTATTTGGTGTATTTTGGTTAACAACCACAGTTTTTGGGAGAGTTCTAACCGATACTGCTAAAACATTAATTGTTGTCGGGGCATCTTTAGTCTTTATTATTGTCTTTATTTTAGTTTTTATGGGTCATCCTGATTTAGATGATGATTAATTTTTTTATTTTTAAATTTCTTTTAAAATTGATTCTAAATCATCAACATAAATAAAATTAATTTGAGCATTTTTTGCAGTTTCTTCATCAACTTTACTGTCACCTATAAATATCACTTCTTCAGGTGAAAGATTAAAGTTATCCATTATTCGAATAATTCCTTCTGGATTAGGTTTTGCATTGGGAACATCATTTCTACCAATTATAGCGCGAAATTTATCCTGAGAATCAAATTTATTTAGAACTTCAACTATCGTTTCATGAAAATTATTTGATATAATTGCATAAAAACAATCATATCTTATCAATTCTGCAATCTTACTAATCCCATAATTCATTAACCATTTTGGTTTGCATTGATTATTAAGGATAGAATGGATTTCTTGTTCACGGACATAATTTAAATAATATTCTAATTCTTCATTTCCCTGTTCATCTTTAATATAATTAAAAATATCAGTCAATCGATCCATTTCAATAATTTCATCATTGAAATTAGTTTCATAATGATTTAAAATATATTCCTTGATTGATGACCATGAAATATTCAAATCAAATATGGTTCCATCCAAATCAAATAATATTGCTGAACTTTTTTTAATATATGATAAAAATGTTTGAATTTCAGTTATAATCATATTATTCCACCTGATTTCACCAAAAAAAAAAACTAAAAAAATCTTAATTTAGTAGAGAAAGTTACGCCTATTTGGCTTTTTTTCATCTGAATTATTTGGTCTTTTATTTGTATTTCTATTATAGGAAGTTTTTTGATATTCTCTTTGATTATTTTGATGTCTATTATCATTCCTATTATTCGAATATTGACTATATTTCTGATTTCTTAGAGGTAAAGGTCTTCTTTCAATATTTTTTTGCATAAATCCTTCAATTCGCGCTAAAATTCGAATTTGATCACTCATCACTAATGTGATTGCAATTCCTTTTTCAAATTTGCCAGAAGAATTTGAGATTCTTGCTGTTCGACCAATCCGATGGACATAATTTTCTTCAAATTCAGGTAAATCATAATTAAAAACATGACTCACTTTATCAATATCTAATCCTCTAGCTGCCACATCTGTAGCAATTAAACAATTAATTTTCTTCTTTCTAAATTGGTCTATTACAATTTCTCTTCTTTTTTGAGTCAAATTTCCAGATATTAATTCAATTTTTAATGATAAATATTTTTCATCTAATAACCTATTGTAAAGCCAATCTCCAGTCTTCTTGGTATTTACAAAAATCATGCTATGAGATGGTCTTTCCTTTTTGTATATTCTAACAAAATGATAATATTTATCTTTAAAATCATTAATTTCATAATAGTATTGATTACAGTTATCAACAGTCATTGCATCCTGAGATACATTTATTTCGAGTACATTTTTTCCATGAGTAAATCTTTGTCCTAAATTTACAATTGCATCTAGCATTGTAGCAGAGAATAAATATAAAAGTGGTTTAATATCTTTCATTGCATCTAAAAGTAAAAATTCTATGTCTGGCATAAATCCCATATCTAAGCAACGATCAGCTTCATCTAATACTACATGTTTAACATGTTTAAATGATACTCTGTGCCTATTATAAATATCTATTAATCTTCCAGGTGTAGCAACAATGACATGTATTCCATCTCTAATCTTAACAATTTGGCGATCAATAGATACTCCACCATATACTTGTACTACATTTAAACTATGATGTTTTGTTAATTCAGAAAAAACATCTGCTACTTGTTTGCATAATTCCCTTGTTGGAACGATAATAATACATTGTACTTCTTTTATATTTGAATCAATTAATTGGGCAATTGGAACAGAAAATGCAATTGTCTTCCCTGATCCTGTCCTAGCTTGTGCAATAATATGTGTATCATTCGATGATAATATCTGTGGGATTGCCTGTTCTTGAATCTTTGTGGCATCAGTCATGCCCATATTTTTTAACCCATGAATAAGAGATGGGTCTAAGTTCATTTCTTGAAATTTCATGTAAAAACACTTAAAAAAATAAATTTTTTAACACTAAAAATAATAATACTTTTTTTTATATGAAATTTATGATGAGAAACGAAGGTTTTATTTTTTAGAACATTTATAATCCTGATAATATAAATATAAATCCCTTCCTTTTTTTTATACATATAGATATTATAATTATAAAACAAAGATTTAACATTATAACTAAAAATACTCTAATTATCCTATTATCAAAAGTGAAAAAGTGCATTTACAGATGGTGGAATCTCAAACAGTGACACAGGAAAATATTTGTTCTAAATGTGGGTCAACAATGGTACATCGTTCAAGACTCTCTAATAATAGAATCGTTTATTTATTTCAATGTAAAGTTTGTAGACATTATAGAGTAATTGATAAGGAAGAATAGAAGATATTAAACTAATTTTTAGTTAATTTCTCAATTATTGATTCTATTGAACATTTTAGATTCAATATCTTGAAAGTTTTTGTTTTTGATGTTATTCCCTTAATTAACTTAATATCTGACTTACTAATTTGTAATAATTTACTAAGAAGTTTTATTATTGCAATATTTGCTTTACCCTTTATAGGTTTACTTGAAATATCTAAGCAAATATTATCATCATTTAAATAACAATTATTTGATCTTGAATTGGGCTTAATTTTTAACTTCAAAAATACAATTTCTGGTTTTTTTTGATCAAAATATATATTATCACTCAAAGAATGCATAATTTCTTTTTTCTCTATATTTTCTATTTTTTTTTTTTTTTTATATTTTTTCATTTTTCAATCAAATTTCTTTTTTTAATCGTATATATTCATTCCCAAATGTTTCCTTCGCTCCAACTATAATTTGATATGTTTCATTTATTGAATTTGTTGAAAAATCATTTATATTAATACATTTTTGAAGCAATCCTCGAATTTCGATTATCGCATTTTTTTGAAAATAACCAATAAAATCATGCTCATAGACAATCAATCTTGTGATATCTATGTTTTTTATCTCTACTCTTTGAACATTTGATAAAATTTCAATACATGAAATTTGAAAAATGCCAGGATAATAGAAACCCCAATCGGAATTCTTGATTTGGGCAATAATTGAAATCTCTTTAACAGGAATAAATTCTGTTTTTTGAGTAAAATAAGGAATAAATGGAATTTCATGATATATTGGAGCAAATGTTATTGATAATTTTCTGTCATTAAATTTATGCAAATATTTTTTTTTATATAAATATTCAAAACATTCATCCAATTCTAATCCAGATTTCAACGCCAATTTTTCTGCTAAAGGTAAAAGTTCAATATTCAATAAATTTCTTAAACCATTTCCAGAATTTTTCATTTTTTTTTTTGAATTAATTATTTTTTTAACATTATTTTTGCCATATATCATAAAATCTAAATCCGATTTATCATGATGTGACTCCCAGAGAATTGATCCTGAAATTCCGATATTTGATATGCTAATATTATAAAAATTTGCAATATTTAAAGCAGCTTCTATAGTTTCTCTTTCAATATTATCAATTTTACAATTTTCGGTAAATTTCTGAGATTCAACTATGGTCAGCAAATTATTTAATCGAATTCTAGGTTTCCAATGCATTACAATTTCGGAACTGGGAATTTGGATTAAATTTAATTGGAAAATATTTGAGAATTGAGTATATTCATTATTTTTTATATTGATATTTGCTGCAATTGATGAATAATTTGGTAATATTCTATAATATCTCTCTTCAGAATTTTTTTTTTTCCAAAATATTGATTCATAATTTCTTATTTGATTGATTGGATCGCCTTTAAAATAATTATTTTCATTAAAAGCATCATCATCAAAATTCTTTAAATTTCGATATTTTTCTAAAGCAAAAACAGAATCTTTAAGATGGAATGAACCTAAAACTTGATAGATATTTCCCTTTATATCTTCAACATAATCTCTATCACAATAAAAATCATTTTCCATAAATTTCACAATTTTAATTTTTAATTTTTTTGCTATAGTGAATCAATAATCTGATCAATTTTATTCACCAATTGAGTATATTTGGAGATTTGAATTTTCATTCCACCTGCTAATCCATGTCCTCCCCCATTGGCACCTATTTTTTCAGAAATTTTTTTAATTACAACATTAACTCCACTATTATTATGAGATTTTATAAAATTCTGAGTACATCTCACAGAAAATTTATACTCCCCACTGGTTTCTCCACCAATAAATAACATTTTGTCAATATCATATATTTGATTGATAGAAGCAAAGCTTCCTATATTAGACCACATTTCTATCGGAATTTTATTTGTAAGATTAACAATAATTGCATTTTTTGATTCAATTTTAACCATTTTTACAAACCGAGTTAAATTTTCAACAATTCCTTTGACAAAATTCATATATTCTATTTTTTGTTCTTTTGAAACGTTTAATGCGCCTAATAATCTTATTGCTTCAGCAGGGTTACTATGGCCAATAATTGATACCATTTGAGCATGCTCAAACGCATATTTCAGAATCCCTTTTTTTTTTGGAAAACTTACAAATTCACCTTTCAAAGAACTAATTTTAAAATAGGTGGCAATCAAGTTCACTTCTTTTTCAGAAAGTAGTTCTAGTTTCTTTGATGGATCAATTTCAAGTTCATTTAAAATTAATTTTGCTATTTTTGAATTCCCTTCTATTTTGGGAATATAAGGTAATATTGATAATGAAAGAGCATTATCAATTCTTTCAAATTGTCCTCCAAATAAGCAAAGTCCATTGTGAATTTCAATTTGATTTAATTCTACTGCTTCATCAATAACTAAGCGATTATAGGATTTATAATCATTTATATGATCTAAAGTATCTCCTCCCATTCCAATAACGGCTAACCATGCCAAATTCTGGTTTTTTTCTGATACTTGTTTCGCAAAGAGATAATTCAAAGTAGACCCTACAATTTCTTTCAAGCCATTTAGACCAAATAACGTTGGGTTACAATTATATAGATTATCTGGACTCTTTCTGGTTGAATCTTTTTGAAAAAAATGATGATCTAAAATATAAATATCGAGATCAGAATGATTCTCGAGTAAATCAATCAAATATGTTTCTGGTGGGCATAAATCTGAAAAAATGATTGCTGAAGGATATTGGATATCTTTTTCAATTTTTTCTATAAATATTTTCCAATGGGTATCTAAATCAAATGAAAATTGATGAATTTTTTT
The DNA here is from genome assembly GCA_964413395.1 of uncultured archaeon. Classification (GTDB taxonomy): domain Archaea; phylum Asgardarchaeota; class Lokiarchaeia; order Sigyniarchaeales; family Promethearchaeaceae; genus Lokiarchaeum. The sequence goes on from CAYPTZ010000048.1 coordinate 5,546, forward strand.
TTTTAACCTTGTTACCATTTGATTTATTATAGCAGCTGCAGTTATGCCATCTGCATCTGTATGATGAATAGATATTATTTCAGAGTATCTATCTTTATTTTCTAAGAATTCATTTGCACATGTTTCTATATGATTCTCAAATTTTTCATTATACATAGTTTCAATATTATATAAATTATCAAGTTTAATTGAATTTAACCATCTAATAAAATCTATTTTACATGGTTGAACCAATGTTTTTTTTTTTTAGAACCAATTCAAAAATTTAGTTATAGGGTGAAAAAAATATCGCGACCTAAAATTAAAGAAAATCTGTAAGGTTCTTAAATCTAAATAGAGGGTTGCCGAATTACCTTAAAAAATAAAAACATGAAATACTAAGGGTAAACACGATGATAAAATATTCAAAAGGTCCAATTCGTAGCATGAAAAATAAAAATAAAAAGTCAGCAAATATTTTAGTATGTATTTTTGCACTATCTATCTTATGCCAGACTTTGATAAGTGGTAATAATTTACCTCTTTCTACAAATGATAACCAAAATTTAATAAATTCGTCATTTGAAAATGTAAAATCTGCAGCTCTACCAGTTCAACCTAATATGGAAAAAGAGGTATTAGAAAATGGACTAGGTCAAATTGAGATAACTGATGCTGTATTTTATCCTGATCCTGATGAAGATGATTACATATTACTTGATAATGAAAATATTACTCATATCTATCATGATTCAGACTTTGTAAGAACTATAGAAAACGCAACTACTGAAAGAGCTAATGGAGCTGAGGTTAGAACTAGCAATATTAGAATTCAAATGTATGAAAGTATTATTTGGGGATATAATAGCTCAATTTCATCATTAGACAGCTTCGAATTTGGATATATTCCAGATTATCCAATAGTAGAATTGATTGAAATTCGAAAATTTGGTAGTGGGTTAGTTGCAAATATATCCAATAAATTTTATTTAGATGAAATCAATGGATTAACAGGAATCTTCTACGATTTTGAAGAAGAATATATTCACAATAATGAAGATACAGTTGAGCTTATATATATCTATGAAATATATGTTCCAATTACTGAATGGTCAATAACAACAAAAATTGAAACTGAAGGTAGTACTTGGACTCTTGCTTCAGGAAATATTAATTATATTGAAAATGTTTCTGAAATTGTTGAACAAGAATTCAAATATTCTGTGAGATTAGGTGATGAGAGCAATCCTTTAAGTATGAATGCTCAATTTAAAATAACATTTCCCAACCCAGAAGATATTTATGGGTTAATAATTACTGATTTCAACAATAATGAGGGAAATCCTTATCCAGTTACAAAAGTTAACAATATTATATCAATGTCTAGTTTTGTTGATTCAATAAATTTGATGGAGTCAGATATTTTGGAGGCGACTTTCCATGCCAAATTCGAAATACAATTCCTCGAAGTCGTCGATGGTCTTTGGTGTGAAGATCGTTTGGTATCTAATATGAATGTTAGGGAAAGAGACTACAAATTTTCAATTGTTGATGGTCCAGATGACCTAATGATCTCCTATTTTGGATTTAATGAGACTTCAATTCATTTTAATCAAGTAAATAAAGATTTTGGCGTGAAAAGTGCCTTAGGTCGAACGGCAGGTATGAGAGATATGAATACTACAATAGTAGGGGAAAATAGTTCTGTGACAGTATATACAAATGCATCTGGAATTGTATTCCTTATGGAAAATACTAATACTCCTTTTGAAATGTTTCCAGGAGAAGTGGATATCTTTACTATTCGTTATAGAACTAATAAAGATCTTAAAATTATTGTTACCGATAGCATTCGATCGCCTTTATCGAATTTAAAAGTTAAAATTTTCGTGGGAGGAAGGCCCTATGGGACTTTAGTTAGCAATTTCGTAAGTTATCCTTTAGCAGCTCAAACATCTGATGAATTCGGGCGTATTACAGTTCGAAATGTCCCTATGGGGAATTATTCAATAGTAATTTTAGATTCAGATGGCAATCCAAGAGAAAATATTACTGCAAATTCTATGAATGATTTTAAAGATAATATCATAATCACAAGTATAGTCCATTTTCCATCAGTAATATTAGTCTATTTAGGATTTAGTTGTGTTTTCATTTTTGCAGGATTTACAATTTATAAAAAAAATAAATAATTTTTTTCTATTTACACTCTATTTTATCATCAGGGAGATATTTTTCCTTTATAAAAATAACTTTTGTTATTGAATCTGTTTCATTTCTTAATTCATGTGCTTCATTTTCTTTCAGACGAATTGCATTACCTTTTGTTAATTTAATATCCTTCTCTTGATTTTTAATTGTCACAATAAATGTGGTGATTCCTTCCAATATATAAAAGGTTTCCCCCATTTGTTGGTGATAATGACTTAGTTTAATATCACCTGGTTGAAGAGTAATTATTCCCCAATCTATATCTGGTCCTCGATTCATATATTTGACGCCATGCAATTCTTTTTCCTGAGTTTCATTTATTATTTTCATTAGAATTTTTCCAATATTTTGATATTTACCATGCTTTTTTTAGTAATTCTCTCAAGGAAATTGGATCTATTTTACGAGGATTCGCATTTACAGATCCACCATTAGTATTTTTGATAATCCAATCAAAATTTTCTTCAAGTATATTCAAATCACGTAATTTTATCGGTATTTTTATTTGAGAAAATAATTCCTTTATCATTGCCCCCAATCTTTTAGCATTTTCATGATCGTTGCATTCTGGTTCATATTTGTTAAATAAATCTAATTGATTTAAAATTCTTGCAATATTAGTGTATTTTCGTGGTTGATAGTCAATATTATAATCAATAACATATGGTAATAAAACACCACATATTTTCCCATGAGGAATATTATATTTAAATCCAATTGGATGGGCTAAACCATGCACTAAACCCAGTTTAACATTTGATAATGCAATTCCCGCATAAAAAGATCCCAATAACATCTCAGATCTTGCTGTAAAATTTGATCCATTTTCATATACTATTTTTAAATTCTTACTTATCAATTTTATCGCTTCTAATGCATATATGTCTGCTAATGGATGGCTATAGCGAGAAACATATGCTTCAATTGCTTGAACTAAAGCATCTGCTCCACTGTAAGCTGTAACATCAGGAGGACATGTTAATGTTAATTCTGGATCTAATAATATATATTTTGCAATAATCTGATATCCCCTAATACTCTTTTTAAAACCACGATTTTTATCAATTATAACTGCATTATCAGTTATCTCTGATCCTGTTCCAGCAGTTGTAGGAACGGCAATAAATGGTATTCCTGGTCGTTCAAATGGTTTTCCATCATGATAATCTTCTACAAGACCTCCATTAGTCGCAATTCCGGCAATGGATTTTGCTACATCTAACACACTTCCTCCACCAATTCCAACAATATAATGTGGTTTCTCATCTAAAGCAATTTGAACCCCTTCATCAACCATATTTGTTGTTGCTTCTCCCGAACCACAGGAATAAAATAATGTATCTATTGCATTTCTTTCACATGCTGATAAAACACGATTTAATCCTCCTGAGTTTTTTAATGATGATTTTCCGATTACTATCATTAGTTTTGGGCGTTCAATAACAGCTTTTTTTATATGCATAATCATTGGATCTAATAAATGAAAAATAGCTTTTGGAATTTCTTCAATAATTCCCTTACCGAATCTAACTTTTGGTTCTGGAAATGAAAAAATAACATCATCCCATTTAATAGGTGTAATTTCAAGGTTTTTAGAATTTTTATTATAGTTTTTTTTGATTTCTTTATCATCAATGAATTCTGCTGTTTTTTTTAGTATTTCATGGTTTATTTCTGGTTTAGATTTATCAGAACTTTTTTCATTGGTATTTTCATTCAGTAATGATCCCATTTTCTAAAATAACTATTTTGCCCATAACATTTATATTTTGCTGATTATTATTTTGCCATTCTTAGATGTTTATTTCAGATTATATTTCATTTAATGAGTGTAAAATTATTCTTACTACATAGCTAAAAATAAAAACTTGATTTTATAAATAAAATTTTGCTCGAAATCCCCAAATATATACTAATTTGCTAAATTCTTCTCAAATTATATAACAGTATTATCAAATTTAAAAAAAATCCCCAAATTTCAGTATTATTCTATTATATAATTTTCATTGGAATATTACCAGAAAGATCAGTATTGCAAAAATTAAAAGCATTGATTATGAGAATATACTTATATGTCAATTAAACCTTTAATGGATCTTGGTCCAGATGATATTGTTCGATGTTTATTATATCAACAGTTTTATTATGGGCATGATAAAATTTACGGTCGTACTAAAGATTTATTTGAATATATCCCTGGTTCTGGTGAAATAATTGATAAATTTTACGATTTAATATCATCAAAAATAGATTTAGTAGATAAAAAAAAATATTTAGATTACTTAAAATTTTTTAATGAACAAATTCATGAAATAGAAATTGATGAGATTTATTCCAAATTTCAAATGAATTTAGAAGAACTTGGTGATGAAATGAATCGAACAATCATTATGTCTATGATTGTGGGACAGGCATTATTACATGTTCATCAAGCTTGTTTCCATAAGGCAATTGGGGAATTATTCCAAAATCTCCCAAAAATTAAAAATAAACCCTCATTTATCAATGAATCTAATGAACATGAAATAGTTCAAAATGGTTTGTTTAAATTATATTCTCTTGGAATCCCACAAATAGGGATATTACATAGTTTAAGTTTTCTTCGATTTATTGCTATAAAGACTAATAACAATGCAATTTTAACTCAAATTAATCCAATGATAAAGAAATATTTTGAAAAAATTATAAATGAAATATACAATAGAATTTCTAAAATATCTAAATTCTAAAATATGTTTTATATTTAAAAATCCAATTAGTAATTCAAAAAAAAAAAGCAATGATATTTCAATTCATTGCATACTTTTTTGTCCATTCTTTTGCTTTTTGTTCAAATTTATTGTAATTTTTTAAAGCTTGTTCTCCTGCTTCGAAATTTAAAGGATCCCCAGGATTAAAGAATGGAGGTTCGCAATGGATTTGGCCTTTTAATGCTTCAATAATATTTGTCAAAGTTTTTGAAGGAGTCCATCCGCTTGCACCAGTTTTAATATCAACTTTTCCAACTAATTCAGGATTGATTAAATCTAAACAAATATTAATTTTTCCTGGAGGTATTGAAGAATCTATATTTGGGTGCCATAGCAAAGTATGACAGAAGCAATAAGGTGGCACAAAGGGAAAATCTTCACCCATTTTAATTTCAAACATAAATTTCCCATTTGCATATGGTGTATTTGGTCTACCAGTTATTGTAAGTCGTAAATGATCCACACTCATACCCCATGGTTCAATTTTAATATGAGGATCATCTTTAAATGCATCTAACGCTTCCGAATAATCTACTTCTTCTCTAATTGTAAACACCTAATTTAATTTATGATAATTGACAAAAAAATTATCAGGGACGGGATTTTTTTATTTTCTAAACAAGTGGGGTGAATAAAAATGAAAAAATTAAAAATAAGCATAATTGGGGCAACCGGTTATACAGGGAAGGAGTTAGTAAAAATATTGATGAATCATCCAAAAGTGGAATTGGTTTATCTAACTTCTTCTACTTATACCGGGAAAAATATAGATGAGGTATTTCCTGAATTCCTGAATAAATTAGATAAAAAACTTACAAATCTTGATTCGGAGTTAATCTCTCAGAGTTCGGACCTGGTGTTTACTGCTCTTCCTCACACAGTCTCTATGGATGTCGTTCCTGAATTGTTAAAGAAAGGGGTTAAAGTAGTTGATTTAAGTGCGGATTACCGTATAAAGGATCCTGCGGTGTATAAGGAATGGTATGAGAAAGAACATAATAAGATTAGCGAAAACCTCTTAAGTAAAACGGTTTACGGACTTCCAGAGATTTATTTAGATAAAATAAAAGATGCCCCATTAGTAGCCAATCCAGGGTGTTATCCCACCAGTATAATTTTAGGGATTGCTCCTCTGTTAAA
>CAYPTZ010000049.1:0-4954 GCA_964413395.1 uncultured archaeon
AAAATAAAACCAAATATTTCTGAAAACTTTCCTAAAACCACACTATTAAAATAAGTATTTTATAAATATTTGTACAGAATAAATGTAAAAAAATATATTAGTAAAACCAGAAAATGAGAAAAATGATTGAGAAATTACCTTTGGATGAATCAGAATTGGAAATTGGGATTGCATTAAGCCATTACCACCATAAACTTGGTCCTCAATTTGTTGCAATTAGTTTTGACTTCTCTAGTTTTGATTCTAATTCACAATATAATATTTTAAATGATTCGATCTCATCTCATTCTAATAATCTTGCTCTTTTTGTTGATAATATGGATAATCTCTCATATACTATTCGAATAAATAAAATAAAAATATTGGATCCACATGCTCGTGGCGGTGTTCAAAGATATGCTTTATTGTTAATTATTCCTAGTGATCTAAAAAATTTTGATTTCAATATAGAAGAAATTTCAGCTGATTTGATTGACAAGTTAATACAAGGTGCAAATATACACCAATCATTAAATGCTTGGCACACCTTATTAAATGACCAATTTGGAACAATAAATCATGAAGAAGAATTGAAAGTTGTACGGAAAATTAAGGCAAAACCTTATCCATTAAATCTTTTATAGAAATTGAAGATTACTTTAATCTCTTTAAGTACCCTACAGAAATTTTCTTTTTATAAAATAAAAGATATTTGTTAGTAATTTTATAAACTATGAAAAATTTCTTTTTAATGAATGAAATAGGGTTTTATTTCTCTAATATTAAGAAGGGTGAATTATCGTTAAAAATAATTTAATTAATATTCCATTTGAAAAAGTGTGGGAATTTGAAAAAGAAACTTTTGTTAAATTAGGTGTTCCATTAGATGATGCAAAAATATGTGCTGATGTTGTATTTGAAGCAGATAAAAGAGGTATCGATAGTCATGGACTTGGTCGGTTATTCATGTATTATACTAGAATAAAACGTAAACAACAACACCCAGTTACAAAAATTACTATTGAACGAGAAAAAGCTGGTATTGCACGTTTATCTGCTAATAATGGAATGGGACAACCTGTATCGCATAAAGCAATGAAAATGGCAATTGAAAAGGCAAAGAATTGTGGGATTGGAATGGTAACTGTTGGTGAATCTAATCATTTTGGGATTGCAGGTTATTATTCATTAATGGCTTCAAATGAAGGTTGTATTGGGATAACAGGAACTAATGCCAGGCCTTCAATTGCACCCACTTGGGGTGTTGAACCGATGCTTGGTACTAATCCCTTAACTATTGCTTTTCCAACTAATTATTCCCCTACAGGAGGTAATTGGTTTGCTGATCATGCTACTAGTATAACCCAAAGAGGAAAAATTGAAGAATATGCTCGAATTAACAAAGATGTTCCAAAAGGATGGGTTATTAATTCATTAGGTGAAAATCCTATAAATTCTAATCAAATTTTAAAAGACATGCTTGCTAAAAAGGCCGCTTTGTGTCCAATCGGAGGTAGTGGTGAAGAATCAGGGGGATATAAAGGATATAACTATGCAACTTTTGTTGAAGTTATGTCTGCCGCTTTATGCTCTGCAAATTTTCTTCAAAATTGCATAGGATTTCATTATGAAGGTGAAAAAAAAATCGATGATCCATATCGTTTAGGTCATTTCTTCATTGCAATTGATATTGAAGCCTTTGAAGATTTGGAAATCTTTAAAAAAACAACTAATAAAATTTTATCATCCTTAGCTAATGCTCAAAAGCAACCAGGCGCAGATCATATTTATGTAGCTGGTGAAAAAGAATATAATATTGAATTAGAAAGACAAATAACAGGTATTCCTGTTTCTTCAGCTACTCAACTTCAATTACTTCAAATTATTAAAGAATTAAATATGGATGAAAACAAATTTGATTTTAATTGGACTGAAGAATATAATGGGGAAGTTGATTCACAGGGGTGGTAAATTTATATCTTTTTTTTTCCCTCGGTTCTTGAATTGAAATAAAATTTTTCAAAACATTAATTTTATAGAAGAATTTATACTATAATCATTGAAAAATATGGTAAAATTTTCTACTAATCCAGTTAAATCAAATAATATAACTCGTCTAGATAATAATGCTGAAAGTCTAGGAATTCCAAAAAAATTTTTAATGGAATGTGCTGGTTTGCAAGCTTCTAATAAAATTTTTGAGAAATATTTTTCTCAATTTTCTAACAAGGATCAAAAAATAACGATTTTTTGCGGATTAGGCAATAATGGGGGCGATGGATTTGTTATTGCAAGACATCTTAGTGGTCGAGGAATCAAAATTTCGGTTTATTTAATTGGAGATCCTCAAAAAATCAGAACCGAAGAGTCTCGTTTTAATTGGAATTTACTCCAGAATCTGAATTTAAATATTGAAATTCATGTTATAAAAGATTCATCACAGATTATGAAATTTTCAAACAATTTAGCTTCATTTTCTTTAATTGTTGATTCATTATTAGGGACTGGTGTCAAAGGTGAAATTCGTGAGCCTATGGCTTCCACCATTGATCTGATTAATTCATTTACATGCCCAATTATCTCAATTGATGTTCCTTCTGGATTAGATCCAAATACTGGAAAATCTGCAAATAAAATGATAAAATGTAATTATTTAATCACATTTCATAATACTAAAGTTGGTTTCACTCACATCAAAAAAAGCTTTGATGTTGAAATTGTCCCTATTGGAATACCTGTTGAAGCAGAAATATATATTGGCGACGGAGATTTACAACAAACCATTCCTAAGCGAAATATCGATAATCATAAGGGTAAATATGGAAAATTATTAGTCATTGGGGGATCTTCATCTTATTCTGGAGCTCCCTTTTTTGCATCCAAAGCAGCAATTGAGTTTGGATTAGATTTAGTGGTTATATTTACTCCAAAATCTGTTTCTAATGTAATCCGTTCTTATTCTCCCAACTTAATAGTTAGAGAAGGAACTGCAGATAATTTTTGTATTGATGATTTAATATTAGCAAAGGAATTATCTAATTGGGCTGATAGCATTGTAATTGGGCCAGGTTTGGGTCAAAATTTAGAAACTTTAGCTTTTTTTAAAGAACTATTATTATGGCAAATTGACCAAAAAAACAATTGTATTCTTGACGCTGATGCTATAAAAATGTTTGGTGCCATTAAAAACGAAATCCCAAAAGTTTGGTCGGAATCACTATTGTTTACTCCTCATATCAAAGAATTAAGTTATTTGATCGATGTAAAAGATATTCCTAATTATTCTTTAGTTGAAAATAGAATAGTGTTTTTAGAAAAAGCCTTAAGCAATAAACTTGGTGTCTTTTTGATTAAAGGTGTTTATGATTTCATATTAGAATGCAATTCATCAAAAGATTGGTCTTATAGGGTTAATAGATCTGGATGTCCTGAAATGAGTGTTGGTGGGACTGGAGATGTTCTTGCAGGATTATGTGGTGCACTTAATGCTGTTGGTAATTCTCTCTTTTTAAGTGCTTGTTCTGCTTCATATCTCAATGGGAGATTGGGTGAAATTTCAAAATCTAAGTATGGTGATAGAATCCAAGCTTTAGATATGATTTCAGAAATTCGATCTTTTTTAAATTCTAAGAAATATTCGGTGTAAAAAATATACTTCAAAATCAAAATAATTTTATAGGTATACAATACAAATTATACATGATAGAGTATTTCCAAACAAAGTGAGATTAATGCAACTATTTCAAATTATACCAAATGGAGAAATTCACGAAATTCTTGATGAATCCACTCCAATCAAAAATTTATTAACACCAGATGAAAGCTATATTTTATGTGATGATGAAGCTCGTATAGTGTATTTATGGAAAGGAATGAATGCTAAGGTCAGATCAAAATTTATAGGAGCGAGGAAACTTCAAGATGTCCGAAGTCAAGTTGGATTAAATTATCGTAGCATGTCTTTAGATCAAGATGAAGTTGATCCTAAGACTTGTCCTGAATTTGTGAAATCCATTGAAAAAATTCGAACTAATGGTTTTGCCCGAGAAATTCGTGAAGAAGGTGACGATTTAAAGTTTGAAATTGGAAATAATGAAGGCCCAACCCAAACTAAAACATATTCTCAATTAATGAATACGAAATTCAACCAAAATATTCAACAATCTGGTCCAATGTACACTGGAGATACGAAATCTTCTCACAGAAGTTCATCGAAATTATGTGATGAAGCTGATCTACAAAAAATAATCAAGCTTCTTGATGAGGAGGACATTCCTGAAGGATATATGAGAGAAATGGTAATTATTGGTGATACTAGTTATTCAGTTACAGAAAAAGTTCAAACTTTTTTTGGTAAGAAACAAGTAAATAACGAACTTGAACCTATTAGTTCACTTCCAGAAGGAATATTTTTTGCAGAATCATATGTTCCTCGGGTATTAGTTCAAAACCAAGCAGTGGTTGCAATTGAATTTCTTAAAAAAAAGGGATAAATTATTAGATACATTCCAATGAAAAATTAAAATTTTTTTTTTAATAATCAATATAAGTTTTAGATACTATTAGTAAAATGAAGGAAACAAAAATGTCTTTAAATCAAACTGACGCTCAACAATTATCCGCCTATTTGGCAAATATCACTCAAAATACAGAATTAGATGCGTTAGCTCTAGTTTCTAGAGAAGGCATGAGACTCGCATTTTCTTGCGTCCCTGGATACCAAATATCTCCTGATTCACTTTCCGCTATGGGGGCAGTTTTATTACAATCCGGAGAAGATTCAGTAATTAAAATAGGATATAATAAATTAATTGAAGTAGTTCTTCGAGGAAAAAAGAGTTTTCTGGTGGTTTCTTCTGCTGGAAGGTTCTTTTTGATTGGTGCATCACGTTCAATTCGAGATTTAGGAAAAACAGTTACAGTCTTTAGATATTATTCAAAGAAAATTGGAGATACCTACAAATAATTTTTTCTT
>CAYPTZ010000049.1:4964-11447 GCA_964413395.1 uncultured archaeon
AATGATTAATGATTTTTTTTGATATAAAAATTCTCATGCCTAACTACTTTTATTTTCATAGGGAAAAATTATGGTTAAGATAATTTTCATTTGCTGATTTGGAGCTAATTTCATCTGAGTAATAACTAAAAATTCTATTCATCCATTAATATCTTCCATAAGATCTCTTTTTCAGAATTATTTCTATTTTTTTTTTCAATTAAAAATCTAACATTAGAGGAGTATAGAAATAATTACAGGTATACTGAATATTAGAATATTATGGATTTTTTTGAGAAAATGGAATATTTATGAACTTATTTTAATCACTATTAATGCTAATTAAATTTTATCAATAATAGGAGTAATTGAATAAAGAAATATTAGAATTAGACTAAACTTCGCCATAAATAGTGCTAATTGAATGTCCTTTGTATATGATGTCTAAAATTGCTCCTGAAATAATCGGTACTAAGATGATTGTGTGTTCTATTTTACTTAAATGTAAAGTGAGTGTGTTAGATTCATTAGTCGAAATTATTACAGAAACCTTCTTTAGAATAGTAATTAGAATCAAAATTTAAATTTAAAGCTTGATTATCTGACAATAATTTATATGCAAATTTTAAGTATTTGTTATATAATTGGAAAGTAAACTTACTTCATTGCATACGTCATCTGAAATTTCTCTTGTAATTCTTACAGATTTTATTTTATCATTTAATCTGTATAAAATATATTCAATAACCTTTATTGTCACTTATAAATTTGACTATATTCAATAACTTGATAAATAATCTTGAATTTATTACAATATACGGTTTAATATTTAATAGACGAATTTTAAAGATCATAGAAATTAAATGTTTGAATTATTTAATTATTTACAATAACATAAATTTAACTTTTTTTTTCCCAAAAAAATATTGACAATTTATATGGGTCAAAATCTAAATATAACCCAAGTATGCAACTCAAATTATTTGTTGAATTGGCCTCTGAAATCAGCCAAAAATGTCTCTTAAGCATGAAAAATGCCCAATCTATTAGTTTACCTAATGGTGGGAATGTCAAGCTCACTGATCCGGTTTCAAAAACTAGTACTATTTGTCGAATGGAGGCTAGTCCTGAGACTTTAGATTTTTCTATCCGTATTGCAAAAGATGTTCTTAATAATATGAATTTTACTGGTCTGGAAATAATCCTCGAAGCTGCCAGTGGAGGTGCTGTCGGGATACCTGCTTCTTCTTCTCCTCAAATGCAAACTCCTTCAGTTTCTACACCTTCAATGCCACAAATGCAAAATTCTATAAGTAGTTCGTCCAAACCTCAAATGGCTACTCCTACTAAAACACCTTCAATGCCTCAAATGTCAACTCCTGTTGGCGCACCTTCGATGCCTAATTTAGCACCTCCACCTGGATCTCCTTCGATGCCTAATCTGGCACCTCCTCCTGGTTCATCAACGATGTCACAAATGCAACCTCCTGGAATGCCTGGAATGAATCAAATACAGATGCCTCAAGGTATGAATTCTGCTATTCCAGTTGATCCATACCCAAATAAAGTGCCTCTTGAAACTCTCATGGCTGGAAAGGTGGGATCTATTATACTATCACCAAAAAAATCAATGTCTTCATTAAATGGAAGAGTTTTGATCAATCAAAAAGTTATGAATAATTTAGGATTATTCCCAAATGCCTTGATAGGATGGGAAGATCCCTTAACAAGATCAAAAGGCTCAGCTCGAGTCGATATAGGAAATGTTGATGATTATCATTTAGAAATGGATGAGAATACATTATTTGATGCAAATGTAGCTGCACCTCAGTTATGTATATATACTATGGAACCTCCGATTACCCATGTGCAACAAATTACTCTCGAAATAGAATCAAAACCCGATTTAGATGGGTTTTTAGAAGTGAATCATCGAAATGGATTGTCTCTTCAAATTCAAGAAGGAGAAATTTTATCTTTTGAAGATGAATTAACAGGAGCTTTTGGTGCAGGTCGTGTAAGATTTAATTCTAATGTTGGAGATAAAAAAGTAGTGATTGATCAGGAGTTAATTGAAGCTAGCGGTGTCGGAAGCTATGAAGTAGAATTAAAAAAGAATATTCGAGAAGTAATTCCTTTACAATCGATCGAATTAGGAGTATCACCAATCACTGGAGAAAATGTATGGGAAATTATTTCCATGGCACGAACAAATATTGACCCTGTAAAAAAATGGATTGGAAATTATATTCTTTTTAAAGGGAGTAAATTAAGATGGAAGCAAGCAAATATTGCCGTTGAAATCTTACATAGTGTTCCAGATCTTAGCGGGGATGCTCTTGCATTTGTACCATTTGGTGCATCTGTTGAATTGAAACCTTTAAGTTTAGTTACATTTAATGCTATTCTAATAATTGATATAAGTAGATCTATGATGGCAAGAGATGTTGCAGTTACCAACATCGGACCTGCTCTAGAAGGGATTAAATCTGCAATGCATGATCCTGAAATCCAAGAATTTCTCACTAAATTTAAACCCGGTACAAATGTTCCAAGACGATTATCAGCAGCATTTTCTGCAATTCTCTTTTTATCAGAAAAGGTGGGTCGTGGATTCGGAGAGAAAGTTAGTGTCATCCGATTTGCCGATGAAGCACAAATAATGCCGATGGTTGGCGAAAAACTTTGGATGGATTCATCATCTGGACAAAAGGGTGATTTAGAACATTGTGCAAAAACTATCGTACAAGATATTGGAAATGCCTATGGTCAAGCAACAAATTTAGGATTGGCGATGGAAAAAGCTCAAAGTCTCTTGCAGATGTTTGAAAAAGAAGATCCAGATCAACCTACTATGATCGTTTTATTAACTGATGGTAGTCCGACTGATGGAGATGCATTTCTAAATTCTATTGAATCTCTCTCAAAAAATCAAAATGTTGTTCTTTATATCATTGGTTTAGGGAATCCTGATGATGAATTAATGAAGAAAGCGGCAGCGAAATGTGCTGGAGAATATTTTAAACCAGAAGATTCTGGCGAATTATTGGTGTGGTATAGTAAACGAGCTCGAGATTTATCTTTGAAATTAAGAAGAGATGAAAAATAGATTTATTTTTTTTTCTTTTTAACTATTATGTTGAATTGCCTTTTTTACTTTACATATGCATCCGTTTCATAAATTGATTTATTATATTTGCTGAATTATTATTTTTACCTATAGATTAATTTTTTAATGAACTATTGGTTATATTTTACATATTTTATATATTCACGAATTATATACCTAATTTTTTATTCTTTAATTTTTATAAGATAGTGAATCATTTTCGAATATGGATATTTGAAATTGGTAATTCGAGTAAGTTCATTTAATTGAAGATTAGTAAAATTTCTACTGTTCTCATTATCTGTTCCCATAAAAAAGAATTTATGAAAATTTGAAATTTTATTTATTAATTGTTTATTTATTATTTTTTTTGCGAGTTTATGTGCTTCTATTAATATTTGTTTAGCTTCTTCTCTATTAGATTGTATTAATAAAAGTTTTGCTTTTAAAAATAACGTTTCAGAATGTAATGAAGGTATGTATTCTTCTTCTGTAATTTTTAATATTTTTTTAATATTTTCATCAATTTCTTCTAAAATTGATTTCTTCTTCGATATTTCTAATTCGAAAATCAAAGATTCACATAAATTCAGCAAAGCTTCTAACACAATTTTATTAAAAATAGGTTTTTCATATATAATTTCAGAAAAATTTTTTTGAGCATAGATTTTATCTCGGTATCGAGGACTATTTTTTAGCAATATTGCTTGATCTAATTTATACAATTTTCTAATAAATTCATTATAGGTATTTTTTTTAACTATTTTTTCATGTTTAGAATGTATTTTTTTTGCTAATTCGATATTTGATTGATTTAAAAGTATGTTGAAAAGAAAGTGATAACATTCAGAAAGCGAAGAAACATCATTAAATTTTTTTGCTATACTAATTGAATTCTGCAAATATTTGTTAGCTTGATAATAATTTCCTATTGCTCCCGAAATTTTTCCATTAATTTTATAAAATTCCATTATCATTAGAGGTGAATTTGCTTTCCGAATATAATCTAGCCCTTTTTTAAAAAAAATATTTGCTATGCTAAAATCACCTTTTAAATTACAAATAATTCCTATATTCAAATAGGAATATGCTAATCCAATTGGGCTTTCAATTGATTTTGTTAAGATTAAACTTTTTTTAAAACATTTCATTGCTTCATCTAAATTACCTTTTTTAAGTGATAATTGGCCCAAACCATATATGGAATAATTTTCACAATGTTTGTTATTAAATTTTCTTGAAGTTTTCAATGCTACTTCAAAATAATATTTTGCTATTTCAAATTTTCTTTCTCGGAGATTAATCCAACCTAAATGAGAATTAGCTAAAATTGTTGATGTATTTAATGGATATCTTTCCGAAATTTCTATACTTTTAAGCAAATATCTTTTTGCTTCAACATAAAATTTCTTTATAAAAGCAATATCACCAAAGTGAAGATATATTTTTGCCATTCCCATTTCATTGTCAGTATTTTTATGAATCTGCATACTTTTCATAAAATATTGTAAGGCAATGTCAAATTTGTTTAATTTTTGAAAGATTAAACCAACTGTGAAGAAGAAATATCCTTGAATTTTTTTTTCTTTTTTTTCCTTTAAATGTAATTTAAATATAAGTTCCTTACCTCTTTCAAAACATTCTAAACACTCTTTTATTTTTTCAATAGGTGTCATGGATTCTATTTGAGCACTGATCGCTATAACTTCAGTTAGATTGTCTTTGGCTTTTTGAGCAATAGTTCTTAACTCATTTGCATATTTTAAGGATTTTTGGTAATTTCCTGAACGAATATAAGATCGAATTAATTCTTTTTTAACTTCAATTGTATTTCTATATGAAATATCTTGAAAACTATTTAAATCAAGTAATAGCTTTAAGGATTTTTCATATTCTGATGCTAATTTCAACTTTTTAATTGAATCAAGAATAGTTGATATTGATTTCCTATCGTTTAGATCTGTTAACTATTCAGGAAGTATTGATCATCTAGATTTTATTGGAGATACCGGTCCAACTATTTACTTCTATCTTGGTGAAGATCACATTGAGCTAACTGGAAGTGGCTCCCGCTCTCGTACATTAACTATCGATGATATTCATCTTTCAGGTCCTAAAGGCATATTAGACATTGGATTATTACATTCTGAGTTTAAGGGTAATTTCTATCTTGGCGAATACTTTGAAGTGGATAACGTTAGAGATATTACAATAACTGGTTGTACAATAAAAGATCCAAGTAATAATGTAAAATGGTCTGTTGACTCAGTTATCATTAATGGCAATACTTATGTTTATCTTGGTGATAGAATAGAAATGCATGGTGGAATTGGTTTTAACCTACAAAAATTAAACATTCCTGGGAAGCTCAGTGTTGATGAGATCAGTCTTTCGGTTTCGGGATCATTCAACGGTGAAATAGTAGCTGATGATGGATATTTAAGAATCGATGGTCAAGGAGGATTAGTAAATATTCCAAGCCTTACAGTTACAAACCTTAAAGGACCTGCAGATAGAAACATTAGCTTTGGCGGAGCTATCACGATTGGTACATCAGGTGGATATATAGAGATAAGTAAAACTTCCGATGATTCATTGGAGATTGAATATAGTGGTGAATCCATAGTTAGTTTTACAGATGTCTTTGTTGAATATACAGGTCCAAATATTCATATTGGCCCTATAAATATTGATGAATTTGTAGTTTCAAGTACAACAGGTTCTGGGACGATTGCAGCCTCAATTATTAGCAAAGAAGATGGAAGCTTTGAAATCTCAGGTACTAGTACAGATATGCACATAGAAAAAATGACATCTTCTGGAACAATAAAAATCGCAGATATTGATATCGGTGGAACATTTAATCTTAAATTTAATAAATCATCTAAAATAGCAGTAATTACAGGTAGTGATCTTTATTATAATATAGATGTTGAATTAGAAAGTTGGAATGTTCATAGAGTAAAAAGTAAAACAATAGAGGCAGTGGGCTCACTTACTATTGATTGGTCTTCAGGTATTACACTAGAGTTTAATGTTACATCATTTACGGTAATATCAAATATTGAAATTAGTAAAACACCTGTAGAAAAATTTGTTTTCGAAAACTTAACAATCAAAAGTACTGTTGTAACAATTAATGTAAGTGAGATTTTATTCGCATTTAATGGAAATGTGCATGTTGGGTATGCGAGATATAGGGACAATGAAGGTGTTGAAAGAGCAGTCATAGTAAATATTGATATTCAAGGTGATTTGACGCTTGCTTACATAGATGATGAGATAATGATCGAAAGTCAAAATGGATTTACATTTGAAGCATCTGTTTCAACGGTAAACTTACTCGGTTTTGAATTTAACTATAACTTTACGATAAAAGGGGATTTAGAACTTAA
>CAYPTZ010000050.1:0-11282 GCA_964413395.1 uncultured archaeon
TTATTTTCTGCCTCTGCATTAGCACCATTAAATATAAGCATTATATTAAGTGAAATGACCCAAGATTTTGCTCTATTTCCTCCTTTATTAATTATTTCTGTTGTAAGTTTCTTTTTTGGAAGAATATTAACTAAGGGAACTTCAATTTACACTAAATTTCTTGAAAAAGAAGGTATTGACATGAAAATCGATACAATTTTCAAGCTCGAAAATACTCGTGTTCATGAAATAATGGTATCTAATTTAATCACAGTTTCTCCGGATCTTCCAATTCTTGAATTAGCACAAGTTAGTGTCCAAAACAATAACTTGAAACAATTTCCTGTAATTAATTTTGGCACCTTATCTGGAATTGTTTTCATTGATTCATTATATTCTGTTCCTTATGAAAATTGGGATGAAATTACTGTTAAAGAAATAATGTCTCAAGATATAGCTGGTGTGCAGCCTAATGCAACTCTTCAGGAAGCGATGGATATGATGCATCAAAAAAATGTAAAAGCCTTATTGGTTACTGAAGAAATTGAAAGAGAAAATCAAGAAAACGAAATAATTATAAAAGGTATTTTAACATTTGAAGATATAGTTTGGGCTTGGAAGCAATCAAAAAAGTAGTCTTAAGATATTCAATCAAAAGTGGAATAGCTAATTTTATAATTTCAAAGATTTAAAATACAAAATGAAAAAAAATGAAATTTGATATCTTTGAAAAACCAGGAATTGCAAATACCAATAATACTTTTGAAAATGCTGTTGCAAATGCAAAAATCTTAGGTATTAAAAAAATTGTTATTGCATCGACATATGGGGATACTATAAAGAAATCCTTGGAATATTTTGATCCTCAAGAATATAAATTAATTGGGGTTACCCATAATTTTGGATTTAAGGAAAATCATGATCAAACTTTTCCAAATGAGTTACGAACAGAATTAGAAGGAAAAGGGATAGATATTATAACTGGCACATTGGCGTTTTCTGGGGTTGGGAGTTCGCTTATAAGAAAATACCAACAATATGATGCAACAACTATGTTTTCTCGCCTAATTCGAACCATAATATGTGATGGAGTAAAGGTCTGTATGGAAATTGCATTAATGGCTGTAGATGCAGGAAAAGTTGATGTTGGAGAGAAAATATTGAATATTGCAGGATCTGGCCGTGGTGCAGATACCTGTTGTTACATCTCTGCTTCATCTTCACGCTTATTTGAAAAAATGAGGTTGCATGCAATTTTGGCAAAACCACAATAATTTTTAGTTTTCCTTGCGTTATCCTTTTAATCACTTTAAATGAAATATTATGATTTTATTTGGATAAAATTATTTTTTTAAATAACAACCAATAACTTTTAATAGCTATTTTTTTTTATAATAATTATCAAAATGAGAAAACCACACAAATATGATTATATCCAAAAAATCAATATTTTAATGATTTCATTTTTTATAGTTTTTCCAATTTCAGCAACTATGATTTTATCACAGATTTTTGAACTGCATCAAAATATCCGGATGATATTAGTTGTTTTATCTGTATTCCTCATCATGACCAGTTATATTTCTATATTTCTAAAATGTAAAAGCTTCGATATATATCAGTTTTACTTTGGAATTTTGTTTAATTTAGGTATTTTATATTTAATTTTTGATAATTTTATTTTGAATTTACATTACCTTCATCAAATATCGACAGGCCAAGGAATTTTTGGAATAATTATTCTTCTATTCCACAATATCCTTCTTTTTTTTAATTTAGATCATAAATTTCATAACAATTATGAAAATCAAATAAAAAATGATAAAAACCAAGTGAAAATGGAAAATATTCCCTCTAATTCAGGAGAAAAAGATAAAGAGTTGAATCTCCCCTCATATTTAAAAATTCGTTTAATTAGTAATTATATAATAATTATCATTCTTGTAGTATTGCTAAAAAATTCCTCCTCTAGTTGGAGTATTCTGCTTTTTATTGTATTCTTTTTCTGTATATTCTATTATTTAGGTTTACACAAGAATAAAAATAGGTACTATAGTATTATATTAGCAAGTTTTACGGTTTTAATATCTTTCTTATCATATGACTTAATTATGCCCTATAACTATAATTCTCTAATTAGCTATGAATTCGACTCAAGCGATTGGCTATTTATAAGAATAATCTTTGTTCTTAGTTATCTTTATTATTTCTTCTATACTCGATTTAAGTCTTTATATTTTGCAAATGAAGAAATATTTAAACCGATAATTTTTAAATCTATATCAAAGCAAAATATGTCATGGAAATATGACTTAATGTCTACTGTTATTGAGTATTCTATTCTTTGGCTTTGGAGTACAATTTCTATTGGATTTTATATTTATACATTTGATGAACGTATTGATGATATAAGTTTTTCACTATTTGTAAATATATTTCTAATTTGTGGGATATTTTTTTATATATCTAATAACGAAGAAAAACAAAAAAAAAGAACAATTTTTATGCAAATAATATTTTTTATTGCTTTTCAAATAATCAATATTGTAATTGTATTTAACATACATCGCGACTATAATATTTCTTTTGCTATTCAATTTTTAGCGATTTATGTATTTTTAAAATATAATATCTATCAAGATGATTCTATACTTATGAGATGGAAAAATCCCAACTTCATTGATTGGAATAAAAGAACGACGATAATATTTAGTTCTGTAATAATTTCTTTAACATGGGTATTTCTTACTATAGCTATATTATTTTGGTACAGTGAAGGTATTGGAATTATTCTCGGATTTATATTTGTCCCGATGTTATCTTATCCCGTTATTGCATATTCAAATCCTATTTTCTTTAAAAAACCAATTTCAAACAAAAAAAAAATATTTCCAATTTTATTGGGCGTTATTGTGTGTTTTTTATATATTACTTTAAATAATAATATAACTCTTACTAAAGCTGGAGATATTATAGGAACTATGGTATCATTTTTTCATATAGTGATAACAACATATCTAATTAGTAAATACAGGTTAAAATATAAAGAATTGAGTGGAAAAACTCAAATAAAGGGAAAAAAAAAAAATCTCCTTATTTGCCCAAGATGTAAAATTAAATTAGAAAATGATTTAGTTAATCAAATATTACAAAATGGCCATATATTTTGTAGATATTGTAATGAAAAAATAAGGAAATTTCAAATATTTGAATTCAATTCAGAATCTCTTCTCAAAGAACATAATAAAGTTCTTGAAAAATTGGGCGATAAATCTTCTTCAATTGAAAGTGATTAGAATATTAAATCAGATTTAATATCAAAAGAGGAAAAAAAATGGGAAGAATGGATGAAGAAAAGAAAATTTATACCAAGAATTTATTGCGAGTAGGAATCCCATATCGGGAAATCCAAACGCAATTGAAAATTAAATTTGGGTCAGGATTTTCGAATACTACAATACAAAAAATTCAAGTTGAGGTAGATGAAGATGAAAATCTTCGAGCTGAACTTGAACGGGTAAAAAATGAATTAGCATTGTATAAAAAATTATATTTTGAATTGTTAGAAGCTATGAAAGAAAAGCTCTAATCCTTTTTTTTCTAAAATATGAAATAACAAAAAGACAAAATAAAATTCATGCTCTATTATAATTGAATTTTCAGAAAAGAGGGTTGAAATCTTAATAATAAAACCCCTTGATAAATTTGATTAATGAAAGAAAAAATTGTTTTAATTCGTGATTTTTATTTTTCATTCTTCTTAAGAAAAGAAAGATGAGTATTTTCCATGAGCATTGCAATGGTCATAGGGCCAATTCCTCCTGGGACAGGAGTAATTGCTTTGCATTTCTCTTTTACTGATTTAAAATCAACATCTCCCACTAATTTTCCTTCTGAATTACGATTAATTCCTGCATCTAAAATAACTACTCCCTCTTTTACACGGTCTTTAGTAATAAAATTTACTTTTCCAACTCCAACAGCAATGATATCTGCTCTTTTCAAATGAAAATCTAAATCTTGAGTACGACTGTGGCATATAGTAACTGTTGCACTTCGATTTAGAAACATCATCGCAATGGGTTTTCCAATAACATTGGTTCGATTCACTATAACCACTTCTTTTCCTTCAATTTCAATATTATTTTCTTCTAATAAACGGATCATACCTTTTGGTGTGCAAGATCCATAGGTTTCATCTCCAAAAGTATTTAATCCAATATTATTTGGATGGAATCCATCAACATCTTTTTCTGGAAGGATCATTTCCATTACTTTAGACTCATATTTTCTTAGGTCTTTTGGTAGTGGCATTTGAACAAGAATTCCATTAACTTCATCATTTTCATTTAATTCTTGAATAGTTTTATATAATTCTTCAATAGAAACGTTTTCAGCTAATATTTTTTTAAATGATGTAATTCCCACTTGTTCACATGTTTTAATTTTCATATTTACATAAACCTTGGATGAATCATCATTTCCTACTAAAACTGTTGCTAATCCTGGTCTTTTTTTATATTTTTTAAATGATTTATCAATTTCTTCTTTTAGTTGTTCCATCAATCGCTGTTTTAATTTTCTACCATCTAAAATATTTGATTGTTCCACAAAAAAAAGAATATTTTATTATATCTAAAATAATTGATTTTGAAAAATTTCAAAGAAAATAAAAATAACAAAAAAAAAAATGTGATAAAATTAGATTCGGTTTTTATATTTATATATTCCAATACAAGCAATAGTAATTACTCCAATAATAACCACCCAAACACCAGCAGTAACCCAACCATTACTTTTTATTTCCCAAACATCTTCATTCATAATATCTGAATTTTCAAATGTTGTGCTATCTAACAAGAGCAATGTTGAAATTGCATAGAAGGATAATTTAGCTGATGATTTTCCAATGGTACTTTCAGAATAATCTTGGAATCCATAATCATTTGGACTTTGTCTGGATAATAACCAATCTATTGTATCTTCATTTGTAATACCATTATTTAGCATATCCAAAATTGCTACATTATAATAGGTTGATGTAATTGAACTAATAAATCCTGATGGTTCGGTTGCATACCCTCCATGATGATTAATGTAGGTAGATTCATTGATATAATAAGAAGCGCTGAATTCATTTAATGAAGAATTAATGTTTGAATTTATTGGAATGTTAAGCTGTCTTAATATTTTGAGTGCATAATATGAATCAATAAGTGAATATTCTCCATTTAAACTTCCCTTGAATGCGCCATTTTGGGAATCCCAACAATCTAAGACAAAATTACCAATTTCTGTTGGATTAAATGAACTGCTATCTGCAGTGATATTTAAGAATTCCACTGCGAGAGCTGTATCCATGATAGTTGCTTCTAATGCATTTGCACTTTGAAATCCATAGGTTAAACTTGTATCTTGTAATTCGGTCATATTTCCTATAGCTTTATCCATGAGGCCTGCTTCCAACGTATCATTAGTGAAACATATTTGAGATGCTTTATGTGCATAATAAAGTCCATAGATATCATTATCTCCATCTTCTGCAAAATCTTTAATTTCTTCTTCCACCCAATTTTGTGTTTCAACTAAATTTTCTTCAATTCTATCTAATTCAGAGTCAATCTGGCTAAGAATGAACAAATTAGAATAAGTAGTAAATTCTGATAAATCGACTGAATATGTTCCGTTTATCGTATCTGTAAATCCACCAGAAGGATCGTGATTTAGAGTACAAAAATCAGCTAATAAAACCTTTCTTGGGACTGCTGCAGATAAATGCATTGCAAATGTGGAAAATGTTAGTACTATTAATAAAATACTTGTTATTACGTTACGACGTTTCATTTTATAAAACCTTAATTCTTTTAAGCTTATTTGACCAAAACAATGGGAAATTGAAAAAAAAAAATTTGGTACAAAATAGAAAATAATAAAAAAATTATTGAGGAATTACATCTTTGAAATTAATTATTACTGAATTGGGATTTTGCAGGTATTGCTCATAATTTACCATATATTTTTTAAAAGTGGGTAACAATCCTAAAATGGCAGCTCCTTTGAAAGAAGCAAATAAGCGATCTTCTGGCATAACTATTCTAATTTTCGCCTTTTCTTTTTCTTTTTCTACTATTTCATCAATAGCTTCAAAATCTTCCGCTGTTCCATATTCGTCTTGAACTTCACTCGCAATACCGGCAATAAGATCGTCATCAAAGGCAGTTTCTGTTATTAATTTCTTCTCTTTTCGAGAAAGTTTTGAATTTTCATCAATCATTTCAATTTGATTCATTTTAAGGGAGAAACCACAACTTGAACATGTTTCAGTATCAGCTGGATTAATTAATTCTCCACATTTTGGACAATTGTCCATTTTACTTTGGTCAAATTGTAAACTATCGATAGCATTATTTGAATTAGGAATTATATTATTGATTTGAGGGGTAGTTTTCACCTCTTCGGGAAAAGGGCCTAATTCTAGAATCATAGTTTCTAATAATAATTTTACACGCTCACTTAATCCCTCAATAAAAGAAGTTCCACCAGAAAAAACAATATTTCTTAATAATTTTTTCCAATGAATTGGATTTACTGCTTTCAATGAAGCAATTATTGCTTGAGGTAGGCTCATTGCATTGATCCCTACAAGTACTGGATTGAATAAAATTTCTGCGCTCATGATTGTCATATATGCGCTGATTGCAAGATGTTCGCCATCAGGCATGATAAAGTCAACATCATTTGCTTTATTTTGAGAATCTTCTTCTGGGTTCATCCCAATTTTTAGAACTTTTTCTTTAATTTCTTTTATAATTTCTTTTTTTTTAAATATACCATATTGAGTCATAATTGAAGAGAGTTGTTCTTCTATATCTATTCCAGCAAGATTCAATCTTTTGATACTTGGCATAAAAATTTCACCTTTGATTACTGGAGTAACATGTGTTAAACCACAACCTAATTCAATTGATAGTCCAGTTGTTTCACCAATAGAAAAGATTGCTGTTGTTGCTGAATCAATCATTGCAACAGATTTACATTGATGGGTTTCAAATAGTACTCTGGCATAATATTGAATAGTTTCAGGAGGTGTTAAAGGTGGTACAATATAGATTACATTGCAATTTCTTGAATCAACTCTAAGTACATCATAAAAAATATGGTTTAAAATTGCATAATATTGATTCCAATCCATTATAACACCTCGTTTTACTGGATAATCAAGCTTCAAAACACCTCGCATGCGTTTGGTATCTTTTCCAACGTAAATTTCTTGAGTCTTAATACCTGTCATTTGTTGATATTTTGGTTTTCCAGTCACAGTTGGAAAAATAATTGTAGGCTTTTCTTTCCCTGCAAAACCAACTTTTGTAGATCCTTCCCCAATATCAATGATAATTGTCTGTTCTTCTTCCTGCGTATGTGATGTTCCACTCATTATTTGACACTTATGCTAAATTATATAAAAAATATCTTCCGTTAACACTATTGAATTTTTATTCTTTTTAATTTTTCTATGGATTATTACTCAAATAATTTTTTTCTGGTTTATGACCTTTAAATCTTTTTTGTGAAATTAACATATTCATATCATCGGTAAATTTATCTACTTTCAAATTAATCATATCGAATAACTCAACTAGATATTCTCCCCAAGGTGTGACTTTAACCGTTCCTCCTCCTCCGGATCCTCCTTTTGAAGTTTTCACAATGGGACGGTTAGTACTTTTTGATATTTTCCTTAATTTTGACCATCCATATTTATAGGAGTATCCCAATTCTGAACTGGATTTAGTTAAATTTTCTGTAATAATTAAAGATTTAATTAAAATTACATCACCATACCCTAATGTAAAATTTTCAAACCCTTTTAACCAATATTTGATTCCTAAATTTAAATCATTTTTATTAGAAAGAGAATTATTCATGATTACAATTAAATATTTTAAAATTAATTAAATAATTTTTTCGTTATATCTATAAAATATTATATTTTGAACAAGTTTTATTCCTTCTATCAAATATTAAATTGAATTTTATGATAGATGGTCAAATAATAATTTTATATTTTTATCTAAAAATAATTTTCCGATTCCATTAATTTTTAACAATTCCTTCTGATTTTCTTTTATCA
Source organism: uncultured archaeon (assembly GCA_964413395.1). Taxonomy (GTDB): domain Archaea; phylum Asgardarchaeota; class Lokiarchaeia; order Sigyniarchaeales; family Promethearchaeaceae; genus Lokiarchaeum. The sequence goes on from CAYPTZ010000050.1 coordinate 8,111, forward strand.
ATTCAATTATTTTTAATGGACTACCATATTTTTCTAATAATTCTTTTGCTTTTTTCTTTCCACATAGCATAAATCCTTCAATAAAAAAAATTTGAGCATCTGCTAGATATTTTTGTTTATTTTTTACTCTTGATAATATTACAGGATTATCAATAATTTGTTCTCTATAAGCTAGATTTTTCAAATATACTATGGTATCTTCAAGGGAACGAGTAGGTATTATACCTAAGAAATTGTTACTATTAGTAAAAAGATGTTCAATAATTATATCATTTAGATACTCATAATTTTTTTTTTGAATTTTCGTGAATCCTTGAAAAATAATGATTCCATCTTTGTAAATATTTTTGAAATTGTTAAGTTCTTGAACAATTTTACCTTTTTTTTTATTTGTATTAATTTCAGTTGAAGAGAACAAAAATATATTAGCTTTAGGAGGTATTTGAATACAATTCTCTGCTATCGCTTTAATTTTATATTTGAAATTATTTTTAGAAAGAAATTCTAAGAATTGATCAATGTTTTTCCTTTTTTGGAATGAATTATCAAGAATTATTAGAAGTTTCTCAGATTTTAAAGATATATTTGAAATTTTAATCCTAATTTAAAATTACTCAGAAAGTTTTTAATATTTTTGGAAAATATAATTATTGATGGTAACATCTTCAAAAAATGAAGATTTTATTCCTTCAATTATTCTAGATGAAAGGGAAAGAGGTCTTATTCGTGAAAGTTTTTCTAAATTTAATTGTCACATCTCTGTTCGTACATTAGATTATGGAGATTATATGATTTCAGATCGAATTATTATTGAAAGAAAAAGAGGAGATGATTTTGTTTCATCAATTTTTGATAATCGCTTATTTATTCAGTTAAGCAAATTAAAAGAGTTATTTGAAATTCCAATTTTAATTCTTGAAAACCCTAAAAAAATGTTTGAAAGAAAATTTATTAATATTAATTCAATATATGGGGCATTAAATTATATGTGTTCTAAAATGCACATACCCATTTATCCAACGAAAAATGAATTTCAAACTGCTACCGTAATTTATAAAATTGCATTGAGGGAGCAATCAGCACGTAATGTTGATATTTCGAATTATATTTTTAAAAAAAGTAATGATAAACTAATATCACAAGATGATCAAATAAATTTTTTACAGGGTTTAATAGATGTTGGATATACGAAAGCTGAAAAATATTTGAGAATTTTTGGAAATCCTTATTTTATATTAAAAAGTATAATCGGGACAGAGTTCAAATTAACAAAAGGCGGTAATCCAAAAAGTATATCTGGATTAATGTCAAAAATTAAAGGAACAGGTCCAAAAACAATCTTACGTAATCAAAGATTACTTGAAAGTGATTATACAATTGTAAAAAAAAGAAAAGAAAAGACCCGACAGTGAAAAATTTTAGGAAAAAAAGAAATTGTCCTACAAAACAAATACCACTTTTAAAATAAAAAAGAAAATAATAATTCCAATATTTACGCTAATTTTTACGTTTATATTTCTTAATTTTCCATCTTCAACCCTTTATTGGTTTGGATTTAAAAGATTCCCTTCCAGAAATAATATCATATTTGCGACAACAATAATACCTATTGTTATTGAATTTATTTTACTTCTGATTGCTGTTGAATCAATATTAATTTATATAAAAAAAAAGAAAATTCTGATTGAAAAAGTATCTATTATTGATGCATTAAACCAAAAGGATTGGAATTCTCTCCTATTTTTATTTCCTATCACAATTTTTTTTGAAGAATTATTTTTTAGAGGGTTTTTATTTGAATTTTTGAACATTTTTTTCTCCAGTTTTGCTCTAATATTTGCAAATGCAACAATTTTTTCTGCCTATCATTTCCATATTTATCTTACAAGTAAAAATCTTAAAATCACAATAATTTATATAATTTTAAGTTTTTTTTTAGGAATTTTTTTAAGTAATTTTTTACCCTATATAGGAATTATTGGTGTTTGGGCATTTCACCTTATGGTGATTTTGTATTTTTACATTAGATTGTTTTACAAAAATGAAATAAATATCAAGGAATAATCCTTTTTGGGAATAATGCATTATATTTACTATTCAATTTTGGTGTAATTTTTTAATGGAAAAAATTTCAAAAGAGGGTAATTTAGTTGATGAAAATTCTTATTTAGATCAGATAAAAATAAAGACTTGGCCTGTTTTTTTGTTAGGTTTTTTGGCGACTGCTTATTTATCCTTATTTAATATTGCATTTGTAAATAATTTGATCGCACATGGACTTTCTGCAACAAATATTGCCAAAATTGGTTCGATTGGCATGTTTATGTATATTTTAGGCCCAATAATTGGAAATATAATATATCGAAAAATTGGAATTAAGAGAAGTATTGTTGTTTTTTGTTTCATTAGAGTTGCTACCACATCTGTTCAAACAATTTCCACTGATTTCTGGGTACTCTTAATTATAGGTATATTTTTTGGGATTTCCGTTGGATTATTTTGGCCAAATATCTCATTACAATTATCACTTTGGCAGAACTTTACAGATTCAAGTACTTCTTCGAAAAATTTTCGTATCCTTAGTCTTTCAAATAGTGTGGGTTTAATTCTTGGTTATTTTATTGGAATTCCGCTGACATTAATTTGGCAAAATTATTATTTTCCACTTATATTATCTGTTATGATTGCTTTGATTGCAATTCCTATAAGTTTTCAATTACAGGATGATTTACTTTTGAATAAATTTACTGCAAAAAATAGCACTTATCAAAAAAGGCTTAAAGAAAACAAGAATGAAGAGAAACAAAACCAACTTAAAAATTTTCCAATAATTATTCCTTGGATTGGGATTCTCTTTTTATTTTCTACTCAATGTATATTTGGTTTCACTCTTCCATGGCTCTTAAAAGGTATTTTTACTGAAATACATCCAAATAATCCTAACTATTTTGATGAAAATAAGCATTGGGTTTATATAATTACTTTTCTCTACCAAATTCTCCAAACATTAGCGATGTATTGGATAAATGCGACAAAAAAAAATATAAAAAAAAATATATTAATCTTTTCAATAATTGGATCCCTATTCTTAGCATTGAGTATTATGATTTTTTCTAATGTTTTAATTCCTAATGGATTTCTAATTCTGCTCATAATAATCAATATAATTCAA
>CAYPTZ010000051.1:0-11255 GCA_964413395.1 uncultured archaeon
CGTCCGGCCAAAAATTTTATCATCGCCATAATAAAATTGCTGACATATTAAATAGTGGATGACATCTTTTTGGGAGACTTCTTCAGTTGGGATTGTCATAAGGATATCCCTTGGTATTTACCCACCCATTTAAAATTTATTGAATCGTGTTTTTTTTTTTTTTAGTATAATTCTTTTTAAAAATTTATATCGCAAACTGCTGGTAATTTTCTGATCCAATACTGCTTATATGTTTTATGCTAATTTCTTCAAATAATCATACCACTTTCAAAAATTTTTTTAATATTGGGGTATAAGGATGCTCATTATGTGATCAAGAAGGATTTGGATTGTGCGCATTTTCTCTCCACAGGATTTGCTCCCGTCTATTATTTGGGTGACACCGTCGATTATGGTACGTATTTTCAGAATTGGCTCAAAATCAATTGGATTTCTTCCAATCATTAATTCCTAATAATTATCGTCCTGTTCAAGCTCTCAATGATAGAGAGATATATTTTATTCAATAGAGAATCTTGTCAACATAAGTAGGAAAGATAGCACGAAATTCCAATTTTGATTAATGCTTTATACACTAAACACTATTCCAATGATAAACCCTATGTGTTTTATGGGAATTAAATTTCTATAGGTGGACTATTAGTTCAATTTATCTTGATAAGAAATTTATCCATCTGAATTTTTCTCTTGAAAATGGTTAGTTAATCGCTCTATAAGATTATTCATGTAAGATTTTTTGAATAGAATACTTGAATATATATTTTTATGTCATTACCCATACGTTTTATTGGATAGGTAAGAACCGTTTGCAGGTGGGTGAGTTCTTTATTATATTGTTGCAAGAGTTCCGTTTTTAAAATGGTATCTGTCAAATTCTTAATTTTAATGGAAGGAGGGTGAGCCATGCTGAGTTCACGGGACTAATTATTGGTCTACATAATTTTTTTTTTTTTTTTATTGATAACATTGTTGGTATTTGCTTTTGTTCATTTTTGGTAGTTGTTTTTCCTGTGAAAACTAACTTAACTTTTGATCCCCAAATTTATAAATTATTGAATGTTAGGAGTAGTAAAAAAAAAAGTGATAACAAAATGAAAAAAAAAAAAAATCAACATCATTCTTCTAATATTTCAATCATCAGTTCTATTTTCATGAATAGGGAGAAAAGGAATTTTAGAAAAATATCGTCAATGATTGCTGTTTTAAGTATATTTCTTTTAGTAAGCAATACTAATTTACAATCATCAGAAGACACGCAATATATTAATGAATCCTTAGAAAAAATAATGGTATTTACTGCCGCAGATCCCACCGCATTTATCTCAAGGTGGCAGACGAACTTAACCCAAACTGGTTCAACTGAGAGTAATCAAATTAGGATACCTTTACCTCAGGAGGGGGGAACCTATAATTTCACAGTTGATTGGGGGGATGGACAATCTGATAATATAACTCAATGGAATCAACCAGAAACAATCCATACATACGCATATGAAGGAATATTTACAGTTAATATTACGGGAATAATTGTAGGATGGAGTTTTAGTGACGCATGGAACGATGATGAACTTAAACTCATTGAAATCAGTCAATGGGGGTGCCTTAACTTGGGAAATTATGATTTTTATTTCAGTGGTTGCCAAAATCTAGTATTGACTGCAACAGATGCGTTAAATTTAACAGGAACCACGTCTCTTCAAGGGTTATTTTCTTCTTGTCATTCTTTAGGTAGTACAGGAAATTTAAACAGCTGGAATGTTTCCTCAGTGACTAACATGCGATATATGTTTTGGGAAGCACATGATTTCAATCAAGATATCAGTACTTGGAATGTTTCGTCAGTGACTGATATGGAGCAAATGTTTTCTGGAGCATATAGATTCAATCAAAGTCTTGCGGATTGGAATGTCTCCTCAGTGACCACAATGGATAATATGTTTTTCAATGCTTATGATTTCAATCAAAATGTCTCCAATTGGGATGTGTCTTCTGTAACTAATATGTATTATATGTTTTGCCAAGCACATGATTTCAATCAAGATATTGGCAACTGGAATGTCTCTTCAGTGACGAACATGGCTAGTATGCTTCAAAGTACTTATAATTTCAATCAAAATATTAGTAACTGGGATGTCTCGTCAGTGACCAACATGGGTGAAATGTTTTTTCAAGTAAGTGCATTTAATCAAAGTCTTGCGGATTGGAATGTTTCGTCAGTGACGAATATGGCACGTATGTTTCAGGGTGCTTATGATTTCAATCAAAATATCTCCAATTGGGATGTTTCTAAGGTTATTTATATGAATAACATGTTTGAATGGGCTCTAGACTTTAATCAACCTCTTAATAATTGGAATGTTTCGTCAGTGACGAATATGGCAAATATGTTTGAAGAAACAGACTATTTTAATCAACCTCTAAATAATTGGAATGTCTCTTCAGTGACGAATATGGCAAATATGTTTAATTATGCCTATGTTTTCAATCAGAATATCTCCAATTGGAATGTCTCTTCAGTGACTACTATGGCAAGTATGTTTGAAAATGCCTGGGATTTCAATCAGACTCTCAGTACATGGAATGTTTCCTCAGTGACCAACATGGCAGGTATGTTTTTAGCTGCTTATGATTTCAATCAAAATATTTCCATTTGGGATGTATCTTCAGTGACCAACATGGCAGGTATGTTTTGGGCTGCAGATGATTTCAATCAGAATATCGGTGATTGGAATGTATCTTCAGTGACCAACATGGCTAGCATGTTCGCCGGTGCATCTGTATTTAATCAACCTATTGGGGATTGGAATGTATCTTCAGTGACCGACATGTCGAGTATGTTTGTTTTAGCTGAAAATTTTAATCAATCATTGAATAATTGGAATGTCTCCTCTGTGACCGATATGAGTTACATGTTTGATTATGCTAATAATTTTAATCAACCATTGGATAATTGGAATGTCTCTTCTGTGACCTACATGAATTACATGTTTTTTTATGCTAATACTTTTAATCAATCATTGGATAATTGGAATGTCTCCTCTGTGACCGATATGAGTTGCATGTTTTATTTTGCTAATACTTTTAATCAACCATTGGATAATTGGGATGTCTCTTCAGTGACTGATATGAGTTTCATGTTTGATTATGCAACCTCATTCAATCAAGCAATTGGGGATTGGAATGTATCGCAAGTTACCGATATGAGTAGTATGTTTTATAATGTATATAACTTCAATCAGAATATCTCCAATTGGAATGTCTCTTCCGTGACTGATATGAGTTTCATGTTTTATAATGCCTATAACTTTAATCAAAATATCAGTACCTGGAATATTTCATCAGTGACGAATATGGAGAGTATGTTTTCAAATGTTTCCATAGATACTGATTATTATGATAGTCTACTTCTTGAATGGTCTAATTTACCTGTACAACTAGGAGTGAATTTTGATGGTGGAAATTCTCAATATAGCACTCAAGCATTGTCTGCTCGACATAAAATGAGTAATGATTATAATTGGGTAATTACTGATGGTGGTTTAAATGTAACCACTTGGATCGAAAACCCTGTCGTTCTGATTATTGATTATGGGGATCTATTCAGTTATGATGTAAATGCCAGTGATCTTCAAGAAATTGATGATTTTTGGCTTAATGATACGACTTACTTTACGATAGGCAGTACTGGAATAATCACAAATATTACAAAGTTAGACGTTGGAGAATATTGGTTGTCTGTTTCGGTGAACGATACTTTAAACAATATATTAACACAAAACATGTCCATAACTGTAATTGATGCGATTAAACCTACTTGGATTGAAACGCCTACCAACCAGATTATTGATTATGGAATTCCATTTATTTATAATGTGAATGCTACTGATCTTGTGGCTATCGATGAATATTGGCTAAACAGCACGGCAGATTTTACGATTGATAATAATGGAGTAATCATTAATGCTAGTACTTTAATTTTGGGTAATTATTGGCTGAATATTTCAGTAAATGATACTTCCAATAACATTCTTTCTGTTATTATTCAAATTACAGTATTAGATCTTTCAGCTCCTACATGGATTGAAACTCCTATTAATCAGATAACTGATTATGGATTATCATTTCACTATGATGTGAATGCATCTGATCTTGTAGCAATTAGTCAATATTGGCTTAATGATACAAGTATATTTACGATAGATAATAATGGAGTTATTTCAAATATAACCACCATTCCATTGGGAATATATTGGTTAAATGTTTCAGTAAATGATACTTCCAATAACATTCTTTCTGTTATCATTCAAATTACAGTATTAGATCTTTCAGCTCCTACATGGATTGAAATCCCTACAGAGACTATTGCTGATATTGGAAAATCCTTCACATATGATCTTAATGCGACTGATAATGTGGCTATCGATGAATATTGGCTAAATAGTACTGCAGATTTTACGATTGATAATAATGGAGTGATAATTAATGCTAGTACTTTGATTATAGGTATTTATTGGCTGAATATTTCAGTGAATGATACTTCCAATAATATTTTATCAGTAACATTTCGTATTATTGTATCAGATCTCTCTCCTCCATCTTGGATCGAAACGCCTACCAATCAGATCATTGATTATGGAATTCCGTTTAGTTATGATGTGAATGCCACAGATCCATTAGGTATTGATCGATATTTTCTCAATGATACAAGTAACTTTGCGATAGATAATAATGGAGTTATTACAAATATCACCACCATTCCATTGGGAATATATTGGTTAAATATTTCAGCAGAAGATCCATCGAATTATGTATTATCACGAGTAATCCAAATAAATGTTACTGATCTATCAGCACCAACTTGGATCGAAACGCCTACCAATCAGATCATTGATTATGGAATTCCCTTTAGTTATGATCTTAATGCAACCGATAACGTCGGAATCAGTCAATATAATCTAAATGATACAAGTATCTTTACGATAGATAATAATGGAGTAATTTCAAATATCACCGCCATTCCATTGGGAATATATTGGTTAAATATTTCAGTGAATGATACATCAAATAATGTATTGTCACACGTAATCCAAATAAACATCACGGATCTTTCAGCACCCACTTGGATTGAAGCACCTACGAACCAGATCATTGATTATGGAATTCCCTTTAGTTATGATCTTAATGCAACCGATAACGTCGGAATCAGTCAATATAATCTAAATGATACAAGTATCTTTACGATAGATAATAATGGAATTATTTCAAATATCACCACCATTCCATTGGGAATATATTGGTTAAATGTCTCAGTGAATGATACATCAAATTATGTATTATCACTAGTAATCCAAATAAATATTACTGATCTATCAGCACCCACTTGGATTGAAACGCCTACCAACCAGATCATTGATTATGGAACTTTATTCAGTTATGATCTGAATGCCACTGATAATGTGGGAATCAGTCAATATAATCTAAACGATACAAGTAATTTTGCGATAGATAGTAATGGAATTGTGACTAACACGAGCACATTAGATTATGGAATATATATCCTGAGTATTTCGGTTAATGATACATCGAATAATGTGCTGGTCTATGTCTTGCAAGTGATTGTGTATGATGATGTATTTCCATTTTGGATTGAAACACCCCAGAATATTTCGCTTGCATTTGGGTTGAATTTGATTTATGATCTAAATGCATCAGATAATGTCGCTATTGACAATTATTTTGTCAACAATTCTCTGATATTCCAGATTTCTCAAACGGGAGTGTTATCAAACATTACTTTCTTAGATGTAGGAATATACTTTCTGAATATTTCAGTCAGAGATACTACCGGTAATGTTAATTCTACTCTAATCAACATTACAGTTTATGATTCAATTTCTCCAGAATGGGTATTAGAGCCTGAAAATCAAATTATTGAATATGGAACCTCTTTGGATTATAATATTAGAGCAATTGATAATCACATATTGGATTATTACCATATAAACGATACAGTGAATTTTCAGATAGGAGAAACTGGAAGAATAACTAACATTTCAACACTAAATCCTGGGAATTATTATCTTGAGATTAAAGCAGTTGATGTTTCAGGAAATGAAATTACAGCAGAAATAATGATAACAGTCTCTGATCCCGAAATACCACCAGATGATAAAAAAAGTAACAATTCGCTTACTAATGATATTCTTGGAGGTGTTATGATGGTAGGTATCGTCTTTATCATTTTCTTAATAGCAAAGAAAGCAAAATAGAGAATTTTGATAGAAAATGCTTTTTTTTTTTTTTTATCAATTTCTTTTTAAAATAATATAACGCAAACTGCTGCTAATTTTCTGATCCAATTCTGCTTATATGTTTTACGCTAATTTTTTCAAATAATCATACCACTTTCAAAAATTTTTATAATTTTTACATTTTCCCAACAAAAAATTCAGCTTCAAATATTAGAACAGTATTTTCATAAACATCCTTAGATAATCTCAATAATAAATTGGAATCCATTTTGGAAAAGAATTTTGATTATACTACCCCCTTTCTTAATTCTTATCATTTTATTGTTTATATTCTCGTTTCCAAAATCAAGGAATATCTGCTTCATTTCATGATTAACTTTTTTTTTTTTAAATACTTCGAATAATTCAATAGAGGGTGAAACATGATTCCTAAATGTGATTTTCATAACTATGAAAAATTCATCGTATCTGGCCATAAACCTGCCAAGAAAGAAGTAAACCTGATCTGTATGCATTATGAAACGGAATAGGATAACCTCAACTAAATATATGCTAAATGCGATGAATAGCTAACAGAATTTACCTATTATGATGGCCATGATACACTCCTACGGAAATTTTGTGAGACATGTCGAGATTGGTATTAGTGTAAACCTTCCTTTCCTAAATTGCGAAAAAATTTGGCTAATATTTCTTCCACCTCTTCAAATTTCCAAATGACCTATCAGGTAACTGCTAATGGCTAAATAATTCTTACCAGCCTAAACGTTTATATAAAACTTGCAACAACTATAAAAAATACAAAAAGTGTAAAAAACATGACAAAAATAAAATTAATTCTCTATAAAAAATTCAAATACAAGAAAAAAATTGGGCGACGTGGTTTTTCTCGACAAATTATATTTGGAGTTCTATTTCTCCTTATTTGGTTTCAACTTTTCCAAGAAAATGTGACCAATATGAATTCTTCTCCTATCCAAAAATCAAAAGTAAATCAAACCCTCAAGCAATTTAAATCCTCATCAGATAAATTTCTCAATGCATACTCACCCCAAAGAGGTGAATATCCTCCGAATAATATGTTATCCACAAAATCGACCACATCTATGATAAAATCTCAACCATCTCCGGATGATATCATCGATGCCTACGCCTTAGTATGTGGGGTTTCCGATTATCCTGGCACTGAAAACGATCTTAATTATTGTGATGATGATGCTAGGGAAATAGCTTCTTTTTTACAGACAGAATTTGTAATCCCTCAAGAAAATATTGTTACATTAATTAATGAAAATGTAACACAAGATAATATCAATTCTACAATCTCCAATATTAGTCAAATCATGGATAGTAACGATTATTTTTTCATGTCATATTCAGGTCATGGTTCAGGATCGTTGTCAACTAGCAATCTCTATTTTAATGCCCAGTCTCCTCATCCTTACTCCAATAATTATTATAACTACTGGCATTATTCCGCTCCTGGAGCCGTAATGATGCGCCTTCATTTTTTCCGAATTGAAACTGAAGCAGGAATTGATGAAATTTATGTGGGAGATAATGATTATCGGGAATCATATTTTACGAACGTCTATAGTGGAAATTATTTTAACGTATGGAGTGATTGGGTGCTCTGTGATGACATTTATGTAGATTTATGGTCTGATTATTCTATTACTGATTGGGGCTTTCAAGTAGATCGAGTTGAAGTCCGATATTGGGCGCCTCCCTATGAACTTTCAGTCTATGATGATGGACTTACGGGGGACGAATTAGATTCTATGTTGGAAGTCATTCCAGGAAAAAGTGTAATTGTTTTAGATAGTTGTAATAGTGGAGGTGTAGGGTCAGCAATTCAAGATCCTGATCGTTATGTTATTACTGCTTCCCAAAGTAATGAATTTTCACTGGAATTGCCAAGTCTTCATAATGGAATTTTTTCTTATTACTTTCTTAATTCATGGAATATTCAACATGATGTCAATGCCGATGATGCGTTGTCTTTCGAAGAAATTTTTCCTGCTGTTTATTCGTCGACTGTTTCTCGTTCATCATCTGAAGGTTCTGTCCATCATCCTCAAGAATATGATCAAATTATGGGGGACGTCATATTTCATCCCAATGCCTATATTTCCTCCATGACTAATGATTCCAATCTAAATGTGGTAGTGAATTTTAGTCAAAGTGGACTTGGCTGGGGCTCTCTCTACACAGCATATTATGATCAAAGCAATCAAAATTATTCCATTCAGCTCCAAAATACAACACTTTTGAGCGCAGGAGGTTTTCGTCAGCAAGAAGTAAGTGCACCTATCTCTCCCTTTACCACTAACGGTATCACTAGTGTATTGACTGCTCAATACGGAGGAATAATGAATTCTGCGAACATATCTATTGCGGATTTTCTATTAGATTTAAATGATAATGATGATTTCGATGAGGATGGGATTAATGATAGTTCAGAATTCTATCTAGGTTTGAATCCTTGGAGTAATGATAGTGATGAAGATGGTTTTTTTGATTATTTTGAATTGATTACAGGATTAGAACCTCGATATAATGACACAGATTTGGATTTAGATAATGATGGATTATCTAATGCTTTAGAAGTCCTATATGGAACTAGGATAAATGCTACTGATTCCGATGAAGATGGTTTAAATGATTTTCTTGAAGTAATTGTCTATTCGTCGAATCCATTATGGGCTGATACTGATAACGATTCAATTAATGATGGGGATGAAGTTCATCTCTATGGAATTGATCCAACATTAAACGATACTGATGGAGATATGATATTGGATGGATACGAAGTAAATAATGATCTCAATCCTAATTTTGATGATAGTGGCTTAGATTTTGATGAGGACGGGGTATTAAATATAGTAGAATATGGATGTGGGAGCTATGCTAACCAGATTGATTCCGACGCTGATGGATGTCCTGATGGCTGGGAATTTCAATATGGATTTAATTTAACTTCTAGTGATGATGCTTTAACTGATATTGATGCAGACGGATTAACCAATTTTGTAGAATTTACCTATAATGGAAATCCATTAGTACAAGATACAGATGGGGATGGTCTTTCAGATTTTCTTGAGATTCAGATGTACTATTCCCTTGATAACGAAGATAGTGATAATAACCAGATTTTCGATCTCTATGAAGATTTTGATCAGGATGGATTATCCAATGAGTTTGAACTACATCTGGGAACGAGTATGATTTATCTCGATTCTGATGACGACGGATGTTCAGATGGCTGGGAATATAATTATGGTTTAAACTTTTTGCAAGCAGATGGATACTTAGATTCAGATGGAGATGGGTTAACTAATATCATTGAGTATGAATATAATGGCAATCCTCTTTTAGATGACACAGATGGAGATGGTGCCTCGGATGGAATAGAATATGAGTGGGGGACGGATTTAAATGATACAGATACGGATAACGATGGAGTCTCAGACAATCTGGAGTTTTATTTTGGCACAGACCCTCTTAGTAAAAAGAGCAAAATCTCCCTTCATTTAATAGCTCCTTTAATGTTTTTACTCAGTGTTGGGATCGTGGTTATTTCGGGAAAAATTGCCAAGGGAAAAACGCTGTTAAAAGATGTTCCTATTAAAGTAAAACCACTTCCGGCTCCAAGACCCCTTTATTCTCGCTCTTATTATACGACCCAAGATACCCTCCAAAATAAATTTGAACATATGACTCAAACCCAAAAAATTCTCTTCCTTGCAAATCTATTAGATCAACCATCAAATTCAAATCCATTGAGATCCAATGCTATTCGAGGATATGGATATTCATCACCTCTGCCCAATTCTAAACCGAATATTCGAAAATATTCTAAAGCCGATTTTATCCCGATCGTAAAAAGGAATCAAACTCCTGCCAAATCCTATCAAGATAAAAGAAAAGAAGCCTTTGCAAAATTATTTGAAGAAGAAGGTGATCTGCCTGAACCGGTTGTGGATGAAAACCCTCAATTTATTCAAAACCCTCTTCATCGTACCATTCGATATGAAAATGGAGGGATTAATCTAAATGATATTTCCAATCCAACCAAAATTGAAGAAAATAATCCCAATATAAATTTCTGTCCGAAATGTGGAACTAAGGTTTTTTCTGGGATGTGTCAAAAATGCGGATGGCGATGGGGGGTCTAAAAAATGTCAAACCTCTCTACCCCTAAAGGAATGCTTAAATGTACAGGATGCCATACCTATAAAATAGGCTATGACTTGACTACGTGCAAAAAATGTGATAATAAAATATGCATTGATTGTCAGCGACAATATTATCATTATTGTCGCCAATGTTGTGGAGAATTATCGCTTGGACTAATACGCCAGCATAAAATCCTAAAATATGGGAAATTTCTTTGGCCAGTCGCATGTTTCTTGTATCCTTTTACTACTCTATTCTTTAAAATATTCTACAGTCTCCTTGGATTTGGACTATTATGGGGGATTCAATGGAATTTTAAGAAGAAAATTATAGATAAAATTCTCAAAGAAGACAAGTAATAATTTTTTCACTTTTTTAAAACCCAAGTGCTTTTTAACCAATTTTCTCATTTGTTAGATACCTTGGCTGACCCAGAATATTGGATTGCTGATGGGGGAACCCTTCGACCCCTTTCCATGGAAGAAGTACTCCCTCTTCTTCCCTCCAAAACCACTGCTTGGAATCTGCCTGTCGATGAGAATGGAGTCTGCCAATTTGCTAAGGATATCCAAGAAATATTTGGAATTTCCTCCAATGGTGAAATTACATCCAAAATGGTCCAATGGTGGGTCAATTTTCGATCTTTCGCTTCTCAATATTTCCCGTATCAAAACGATGCAAAATTGAATACCGCCTACCATCATTTACAACTTTTATTGTCTGTTTATGACTAAGGCCATTTTTTTTTTTTCAATCATATCTTCAATAAAGACTTGTTAATATTGCATATCGTAAACTGCTGGTAATTTTCTGATCCAATTCTGC
>CAYPTZ010000052.1:0-11249 GCA_964413395.1 uncultured archaeon
TCTCCTTTATACTGTTTGAGATATTTGTCAATAATTTTTAGAAATATGTATGAAGATAATAAAATAAAAATTATTTGAATTGCAGACATAAACCCTAAAAAAAAACCTATGATAACTGAGGCAAAATCTATTTTATCAGACAATTCAAAATAAGTATATTGAATAAAAAGTAAATCATAATCAATTTTTAAATCTTTTAATAAATTTACTGCCATTTCTTTAATAATTTGAGTCGAATCTTTATTCCAGACTAAATCAGTAAAATCACTATTTGGAATTATCGAATATCCAAAAAAAAATGGGTAATCTTCTTTATTTGTAATTTTATTCTCAAATAATTTTTCAAATTGATCAATACTTACTAATAAGATGGGATCTTGACCAGAATTTAGTGGGCCTTGAATTATATATCGATACATTTCATTATTATTATTTTTTATATAAGAATGGTTAATGTAATGCAAGATTTTAAAATTATAAATATCCTCTTGATTTTCTATTTCAATTGTTACATTACTGTAATCACTTACATTCGCCTGATTACTTAATAATAAAATACCAAGATTCTCAGAATCAGATAGATTTTTCAAATTATTACTTAAAGAATTGAATAATTCTGAATCCATACCTAAAATTCTTCCAGATGAGCTATTATTTATCTCTATAAAATCAAAAAAATAAATTCTTGAGGTAACGTTATCTAATTCATTGTAATATGAATGAATTTTTTCCTTTGCATAATTGTTAAATTCACTACAAATATTAAATTGGTTAGTCCTTCCATAATAATCAAATAAAAAATTTGTTTGGTAATTCTCAATATCTTCATCCATAGAAATATTGCTATTAAAGGTTTTTTCAAGATCACGTGGTTCTAAAATTTGAGGGATTGTTAAAATAATACTAAATATTAAAGAAACTAAACAAATTGATATAATTAATTTTAGAATATTTTTTTTCCTTGCTTTTAATCGAAATTTTAGCATCTCAATCATTTTTTAATGAAATCCTTTTAGATTTTTAGGTATTATTTTATAAAATGTTTTTAAAAAAAAAAAAAAGATTATACAGCACTAATCTTGTAGCTCACTGTTAAACCTCCACCATATCCACCATACCAAAAATTTTTGGTTAAAGTTTTCCCAATATCACTGGAACTATAGGAAAGAGAGGCTCTTTGATCTAAATGGCCATGAAAAACACCATGTTTATCAACCATAACTTGAAGTTTTAATTCATATCCTGATGAACCAGGAGCTTTAGAGTAACAAGTTGAAAGAGCTTTTGTATATGTTTTGGAGGCTAATGTTCCACCTTTAAATTCCCAATCGCTATACGCATATAAATCCGCATCATTATTATTTAACCCATCATCGTAGCTCTCATCTTTAGAATAATCATGACCAAAATCTCCATATATTCTACTCCACAGTATACCTACTTCAACATCATAAGTACCACTAGAAAATTTATCATATACACTAATTTTTGTTATTGTTACCTTAGTGTCATATAATGTTGTTGAAGATTGAGCTGTTGGTGTAGAAAAAATCATGTTAAAACTAAAAAGAATTAAACTAAAAACTACTAAATTTTTGACTATATTTTTTTTCATAATAATCTACCTTTATAGGTGTTTTTGTAACATAGGTTATTAAAAATAAAAGAATTGGTGCAATAATTAAAAAATTGGCTTTATATTATTAATCACTGAAACATAGTTCCAATTGATTCGACAAAAAGATCATTATTAATTCTTAAGATTTCATCTAGCATTTGCATCATTGGATATAATTAAAAATTATCATTGAGAATTTAAAAAAGTCAAAATTTTCAAGTTAAACATCGAATTCGCCATTTTAAGGCACATTATCCTAATTTTAAGCAATTATCTATCTTCGAATATCTTGTTAATGTAGTCAATTTTCTATTAAACCTCCCTTACACCTCTATTAGAGGAAACTGAGAATAAGAAGATATTCTTATATTACTCTATTATTGCTGAATTTGAGATGATTCCATCCATCATGCGTGTAAAGAATTTAAGTATTGAAGTTTGAAATTTATAGAGCTTAAACCTCAATTACATTTTGATAAAAGCAATTGGCGTGGATTCCCTCACCATATAACAATATTATTTAAGTAGAACTCCAATCATTAGTACAAGTTGAATATATTTAGAAAGTAGCGTTTGGAAAAATTATTCGATAAAAATTTTTTAACAAAAACACGAAAATCAATTATTAATATAACATACCATGACTATTAAGAAAAATTATGAGATTTCTTGATTAAAAGAAGTCAACTATTTAAAGTTCGAAATGAAATGGACATTATATTTGAATGATGATTTTATGAAATAAGACGCCTTTATTCATTGTATTCCACCATATTACACAAAATAAATAGTAAATCCCTTATAAGATTTTAATTATAATTCGATTAATTGAATTTGAGGACTATTCGATCAAATGAATAGAAAAAAAAAATTTATAATTTGGTGAAAAGAATTATAGAATCATTGGAAAATATCTGATAGATTCCATTCAAAATTGTGAAGAGGAACAGATGGAAATAATCATCCATAAATCAGATAATAATCAATTAATTCAACAAGGTACATTAGGATGGATGATCTGGAGGACCTCGATGCATGCAATACACCATTATGCTCAAATTGCCTATATACGATTTGCATTAGATAAACCACCAATTGAGGAATCAGATTTCAAGTGGACAACTGTAATGGATACCGTTATTATGCTAAAAAATGATGATTGATTTCACTATATACTTTATCTATCAATTTTTACTATTCAAAAATAAATTTATAAACCCTTTTTTTATCATTATAGAATTTTCTACTGTAATTTAGAAATAAGAAAAAATGGATAATTTGTAATATAATCAATAGAAATCAAATTATTATTGAATAATATGCTATTATACTCATGTGTTTTGACGAAGAAACAAGTTCAATAATTCTTCCCTTTAATGAAGTATTATCAATCTTAAAAGAACAGCAGGAAATTTATTTAAGAGAATGTCCTTGTAGAACAGAAATAAAAAATTGTCCTCCTGAAGAAAGGAATGTTTGTTTAATTTTTAATAAAAGTTCTGAAAAAAATTTTCATGGTCTAACATCAGTTACAATGACTACAGCAGTAAAATTACTCATTAATTCTAAAAATCGAAATTTAATTCATCGGATTTTTTATACGAAAGATCTATTCCACCTAACTGAAATATGTAATTGTTGCTTTTGTTGCTGTAAACCTAATGCTGAAATTAAGAAAAATAATCATTATAAACATGAACAAAAATCAAATTATGTTGCTCTCACTAATTTTGATCTATGCACCCATTGTGGTCACTGTGAAGAGGTTTGTTTTTTTGATGCTAGAACAATGACAATGGGAGAATTACATTTTAACATAAATAAATGCTTTGGGTGTGGAGTTTGTGTTAATAATTGCCCATCTGAGGCGATTTCTATGGGGAAGGACGAAAAACATGGAATTCCTACTCCTATCATCCTGAACTGTTGAATTTTTTTAGATTTTAGTTTCATATAAGAGTGGTTATTTGGAATCGTTTATTTCATTCAAAATAATATCTCTAATTAAGAATATCCATTTTTATTTTTTTTTAAGTAGTACTGGCATTAATTCTTGTGTGATTTCAACTGAAGCTGTATATTAGATATCGCCAGCATGCTCAGAAATACGTAAAATCAAATACTCATTTTTTTAACAACTTTGGAAAATTATTTATTCACTTTAGCCTTATTATTTGTTCTATGACTCAAATTGATGAAAACCGATTTTTTACCATGGCAGAAATTTATGATAACATGGTTCAGAAGCTTGTACCACAATATGATTTTCTACAAAATTCAATATTTAACATTATTCCATTTGATATTGAAGATAAATTAGTTTTAGTTGATCTAGGTGCAGGGAGTGGGATATTTATTGAAAAATTCCTAACTAAATATCCAAAAAGTCAGGCATACTGGATTGATTATTCTGAAGACTTTTTAAAAGTAGCAAAAAAACGTTTAAAACGATTCCATGATCGGGTAAAATATATAATTTCAAATTTTGAAGAAAATTGGGATTCAAAAGTCTTTGAAACTCCATATATTATTTTCTCAATGTCTGCAATTCATCATTTAGAACATGAAAAGAAATGTGACCTCTATAAAAAATGCTATAATTTACTTAATGATGAAGGATGGTTCTTTAATATTGATGAGACTAAAACCCTTTTTGCTGATGCTTATATTCAAAGTATGAAATTATGGGCAAAATATGTTATTGATCAAGAAAAAAGCATTTCAGAATCTGAGCAAAAATATTATAAAGAGTGGAATGTACATTTTGAGAATTGGAAAGAACGTAATATTAACCAAATTGACATTCCAAAACAAAAGGGTGATGACATTCATGAATCCTTCATAGATCAAGTAAAATTCTTACACGAATTAGGATTTAAGAATGCAGACATATTCATTAAGCATCATCTTTGGGCGATTATGGGTGGTAAGAAGGAAAAATAATTTATGCAAATGCATCAAAATAGAATGATAAAGAAACTAAATTAAATAAAAAAGTAGTCACTAAGATACAGAAAATTGCATGTAAAGTATAAAAAGGAATTAAATAATTTCCCGTGTATTATTATTTTAATTAGGACTTTTTCTCTTTATTTTGGAAAAATTTTTTATTGATCAATGATCTCGATAGTTATTTTTTTTTTTAATTATTCATGAGATCCATGAATTCTAATTCTTTTGTGATAACTAAATTTTGCTCTATATTAAGATGAACTACTAGATCTATACAATTCAGTTTTTAAGAAGAATAACAAAAAGATTCTTAAAAAACATTTTTGATGATTATGGTAAAGCAGATTAAATGGTTAAATTTTGAAATAATTTGATTTTTAATGAAAATCTAAACAATTTTTTTGATTTGATTTTGACTAGTAGTGCGATGTTTAAATAACTGGCCAGTTAAAAAAATAATAGTTCTTCCTCAATATTGTTCATCAATATAGTTCATTGGCATCGAAATACAACCTCCTTGAACATAGAGTTTTCAGTTTTATTTGCAAAAACTGGGAAGGTAAACCCTTAGATAGTTATGAAAAGGCTATTGTAGCCAATCAACGACTACCGCCAATGCATTAAAAGTAGATGCCTCGCTGCTCGAGAAGCCTTACCAAAAAGAGTTGGAAGTAAGTAATGAAGAAATGAATGAGTTAAATATTGAACATTCAGATGTATGCCCTTCTTGGAATTACATAATCAACCCCATATTTTAATAAATTGAATTTTTGTAAAAAATCTCTCTTCTCCCAAGACATTGATAGTTTTTTTGAGGAAATATGAAATGAAAATTTATTTCAAGAAGGGAAGTTATTTTCGATCGGACCCTTAGTCAAAAATAATAATGTCTTTATCAAAATGGATGAATCACTTCAATCAATAACTGCGATCTTACAAAAAACCAATTTTGCGCTAGCAAGAAAGATAATATCTGAAGAAAGATGTTCTCATGTTGGATTGCCAATCAATATTCATTATTTATCCAAGTGGGATGATAAGTTGCATGAATTTGACATTATTCTTCATAACCTAGGGGTTCCGTCAGTGATAATAAATTAAGAAAAAAAAAAAAATTATCGTTTTAAACTAAACAATCGAGTTAATTGAGAATTTTTAGTGAATTCATCAAAGGATTCTAAAATAAGTCGTTTTGTTCGGTATTCTTCATGGTCAGTTATTTCTAAATTCTTTAATACTTCAAATGTTTCGAGTATATATTCAATATCTTCTCGAGTGAACCCATACATTAAGGCAAATATTGCATCTAATTCAGCTTGTAATTTTTCTCTGTGCTGCGGGATCCATTCAAATGGTCGTTGTAACTCTGATAACCCATTCATAACCGCAAAGCTTTTTAAATGAATAGAAGTGTATATAAGAGGTATTGCTCGTTTTTTAATTTCTTCAAGGATGATATCTGAATATGTTAGTGGGGGAAAAATAGGCATATTTTTAAACATTTGTGAACTGATATCAAGACCTTGGCTAAACATTCTAGCAATATAATCAAAAAATATTGAACTAATATTCACATAATAACAAATAAACCTTTCCAGAAATGAACTTGGAAGTACTGAGGTTAATGATCCTTGCGTTTCAAAATTAGGAATTATGGCAGAAATTATCGTTCTTGCGTTTTTCCTACTTGAAATTCTTCTAAAACATAGAATCCAATCCTGATTCCAATCACTTTTATTCTTTTTTATTTTTTGAGTAGCAAGGACCCAATATTGAGGAATAGGTAAATATTCATAATCGGAATGCAATTCATTGGAAACATCTACCATTCTATGAGTAGCCTGAAAATCAAAATTGATGTTTTCTTTACGTCGATGATCATAATGCCATATCATTGATCCAGTATAAACAGGAAGAAAAATTGAAGGTCCATTTAACTGCTGAGAAGATAATTTCCACTTTCCCCCACGGCAATTTGGATTCAATGGAATCGCTCCCATATCATGTAAATGAGAAAGTAAAATTCGATCTTTTAGAGAACTAGAAATGTTAATCGAACGTCGAAAACGAATACCCCAAGTATTGTCCCTTTTTTCTTCATTTTGGAGAATAATAATCGAATTGTATCTTAAAAATAACTGTTTTAAAAGTTGATAATCTTTTCCACTATTAAAAAAAGGAATCTGATAATTACCTTTACAGAAATTGAATATATCAGATTCGGTTATTTTTATAAAAGGACCACTTTGTACTTTTTCTTCATTTTTAATTTGACTATCTGAATTTTGATAAAATGTAGCAGAATATTTTTTCAGATCTGAAAGTAAAACATTATCTGTAGATATAATAATCCCTTTTTTTGATGTATTTGCTCCAGAAACACCAATGAGTGAAATTTCAAATAATCTATGAATAGGAAAAATGGAATCATTGTTTGTAAAATTAATAATATAATCAAAGGCATTTTTATCCATTAATTGATTAAAAAGTTGTTTATTAGATGATTGAGCATTTGGAACTAAAGCACAAATTTTTCCATCTCTATTAATTAAATTAAATGCACGTTTCAAGAATAAAGAATCATATTTCATTGTTCCTCGAGATTTAGGTTGATAAGATGCGTGATTTGAAAAATAATTTAACTTTTTCTGAATTCTATAACAATATTGGATAAATTTATGAAATTCATCTGGGTTTGTATCTTGCAGCTTCAAAATACTTCTTCTTCTTTTATTACTATCAGACGCTTTCAAAATTTGTGGAAAAGTTTTGGAAAAATAATCTATTTCATCTATTTCAACAATGTTCCAAGGAGGATTCAAAATAACATAATCAAATCCGGGATTTTTTTTGCAAAATACCTCCGGAAATTCTAAAAACCAATTGAAAAATTGATATTCTTGACTTAATCGGAGTATCTCCTTCTCTTCTCCAGAATCAATGTTTTGCTTTGAATGAATCAATCTCTTTGGAGGAAATTTTTGATCTTCATACATATTCCAAAAAGAAATGCTCGTGTACTGATTGGATTGTAGCTGTAACAATCTAAATTTTGCATTTGTCCTTTTATCACTAACTCGAATTTGTTGTGGATTTATGAAATCCAACATAGAAACTTTATCCTGAACTACATTCTTTTTTGCGATTCTAACCAATTCGGTGTTTTCCCCCATTAATCCAATATTTTTTCTACCTTTAATTGCATTAAAATCATCCACCGGAAAAGTTTCTATATTGTCTTTATTAATTTCTCCAATTAATGAATTTCCAGACTTAACTATATTTTCTAAATTGATATAAGGATGGTTGATACATGCAGTATTTAACCACAAATGAACTTTAGTCAATTCAACTGAAAGAGGGCTTAAATCTACACCATAAATACAATTCTCAAGAATTTTTCGTTTAGATAATGAAAGATTTATAGATGAAATTTCTTGTTGATTACAAGCTAGCTTAGCATGAAAAATACCTAAGAAATCAATGATTTTAACCAGAATTTCCCCATAGTTGCATGCAGGATCACAAATTTTTAAATTAAGAATTTTTTGGATTTTTTTCTCTTTGGATTCTTCTTTTTCAATACATGATAATAGAAGTGGTTTTAAAGATATGTTAATCATAGTATCAATTACATCATTTGGGGTGAAAAAAGTTCCAGAAACTTGTTCAGGAGTAATAATAAATCGTTCTGAAAATAAGGGAGTTCGATTTTCAAATATTTTTAATAATGGTGCAAATATTCTCAAGTCCAAGTAATTTATTTCAAATATTTTTCCTGAAATGTTAAATTTTGTGAGGAGTTTTAAACTCTCAAGAAATAAAGCATTAGGAAAAGTGATTTTGTATGAAAAATCGGATAATATCTTTAGTTTAGCAAAATTAAAAGGAACTCCACTACAGTTTTGTAAAATTTCAGCAGTTGGGACATTAGATAGTAATTTTAAAAGACTAAAAAACCTTTTCCATACCTTGATTGGAATATCTACTCCATTAGAATTATAATTATCAAGTAACCACTGGATGCTATATTTTTCATAATATTCCAAATTTTTGACAGGTAATAATAAATTAGTTTCTGCATGAAGAATCATTATAATTCTTGTATGTATCCAAACTAGATCTTCAAAAAAATCTTCTATAGTGATCTTGTTTTCTAGCAGATCTTGCCTTAAAGAATTGGAAGAATTAATCAATTGATTTCCCATCTCTTCAATATTCAACATTAACATACTTTTAATAAGTTCTATTGAATCTGACGAGTAATCTTGTTGTCTATTAATAAAATTTAGTTCTTCACTCATTATTATATCAATTTCAGCTTTACTAATTAGTTAATTAAATTACTCTATTAAAAGATATTGCTATACTAGTTAACAAAACTATATGAAACATTAATAAAAAATATACCGCCATTTTTCTTCATCTATTTGATTAGGTAAAATTCTAGAGAAATTATTCAGCATATGGATAATTATTACACATCTTTGAATTCAATCAGCCATAATTCTCCGTTTTGACATATGACAAAATTCCAACATCATTTAAGTTAAAATAAATTAAATAAAATATGAGTATCTTCTCATTTCTAACAATTCCTGAAACTCAAATAGAAGTCCTAAATATTCTTTGGGAAACTAATGACTGGCAAAAAATAAGTGAAATCGCCAAAAAATGTAATAAAAATGATGATAATAAAAGGAAAAGTCTTTACCCAGCGTGTAAAATACTGAAGAAGAAGAATTTTATTATCGAATCAAAAACAAAAATTAAAGAATTTAAATTAAATGGAAAGTATCTTTTTCAGAGATTTCCAAAAGAACTTGATAGGGCAAGTGATTTAAAACAACTCGAATGGGCAATTTTTAGAGGTACTGAATCTCTTGAACACTTAATTGAACTTTTCTTTTTAAACATTGAAAAAGATATTCCTGTTGAAATATTTGGATTTGGAAAACGTGATTATTTGAAACCCTATTATTCAAGATATCTTAAGAGGATTCATGAAAAAAATATTAAGAATCCGTCACAAATTGCTTATTTCAAAATTCTCATTAGTCATTTCGATGAATATAATCAAAATTTCAGTGAATATTTAGATCTAGTATTAAGAGTAGTATTTCCCAATTTTCAAAAAGGATATTATTTTCTTGCTTTTAAATTTAATAAAACTTTGATTTTTGCTTTTTTTCCTCATTTTAAAACAAAAGAGACATCAAATAGTTGCATACTAATTTATGATAAAAAAGTATTTACCCAAATTGAAACTTCTATCAATCTATTTTTGGGGAGAAATTACTTCTTTGAAGGAGATGTTTCCTGTGAAATCTCTTGGGATTTGAACAAAAACTTGAATTTAACGGATATAAAAAGCGAATTAGGAATAAATTTTTCAGAGATTGAATTAAGAGCATTTCTCACAGAAAATCAATTCGATTTAAGTAAAACTTTTGTTGAAAAAATAATTGATGAAATTTTCTATTCGTATAATTTGTCATAGAATGATTTGCAAATAAAAATTTGTAGATGTTGCAATCATTAATTTAACATCTCTAAATCATATTTTATCCTATATTATTCTCTGATCAATCCCTAATTAAACAATACCCTATGATATCATTTTTTGTAGGCATTTATTAAGTTTATAAAATATGACAAAACAACTTATATTGATTTTGACCTTTATAATATTATGAGTTCGTCAACAACCAATGTTGAAAATGGGATTTATGATGTCCTTTTGAATCCAGAAAATTTGGATCAAAATTCAGAAATTATCATAAAGCTGATCGATGGAGCCAATTTACTTGGTGTTTTTATTCATAATGACTATATTAAAAATAATAGTCAGAAAAGAAAGAACCTTAAAGATGAAGTTTTGAGAGAAAAAATTTATCGAATAAGTATAAAAAGATTATGTAATCGCGTATTATCTCCAATTTGGACTCAAAAGAGCAATAAAAGTATTTTATACCTAAAGGAGGATATTATACCACAAGATTTTGCCGCCAATTTACAAATAGATGAACTCCATGAAATTTATGTCAGTAACATTGAAAAATGGATTAAAGGTAAAGTCGGATATAATGATATTGATGGAAAATTGATTACAGATGCAATGAACTTTGCCTGGAAAATGACTCAAAAGAACCCAATTGTTTGTATTCGATTTCAGATATATACTCATGATAAAGATTTTATTTGGTTGATCGAATCTCTCCTAGAACATGGTTTTTTTGTCGACCTTTATGGACTGACTAAAAGACAAATCGCGAAAGAATATTTTAAGATCCCAGGATTGCAAATTTATGAATTGTCGAATTAATAAATTCTTGAGTTCGTAAGATAGTGAATTTTACCATTTTTTTCATTAATTTCTGAAATCATATCTTCCGACTATAATCGAAATTCCTCCGATTTTTCTGACATTATTATTCTGCAAAATATTAATTCTGATAATCGGAAATCATTTTCTGAAGAAAAAATTCAAATAAAATCTCAACAGGAAACTTCCCTAAAATTACAAGTACCAATACAAGATATTGTTGAACTTTCTCAAAAAAAAATAGAATAAACCACCTATTTGTCTGATTTAGTTTTAGATTTTTCACCCTCTCACTATTATCTTTCAACTCAATATTCAATTGAATTATTCCCCGAAAAAGTTACTGAAAATATT
>CAYPTZ010000053.1:0-9902 GCA_964413395.1 uncultured archaeon
AATATTTTTTCTCTAATTTGAATTTTCGTGTACACTGCATGAAGGAAAAAAAAAAAAAAATGCTCTCTAAGAGGGGAGCCTACCCCCCATCAGCAGCATTTTTATTTCTTTTTTTTAAATTATCTAATTTGTATGGTGAAAAACAAATAAATTGGAAATACGATATTTAATAGGTCCATATATATTTATTGAACTGATGCAAGTGGATTTGGATTTATCAAGAGAAATTTTCTACATGATAAATAATGGAGAATATAAGAAAGTCCATTCATTTTTAACAAAATTAGGGAATTCAAATGAAAAAAACTTAGAATTATTACTTTTTTCTCAAAATCAACTTATAAAAGTTGAAATTTTTTTTTCTCATTATCAAATAGCATTAATTCTAACAGAAGATCTCCATCAGAAAAGTAGTATTAATTCAAATGCAATATATCTATTAGCTGCTCTGCAAAAAAAGTTGGAAATATTTTCTCATTTAGGAAAACTCGAACAATCTTTAGAGTTAATAATAGAAAATGAACATTCTATTAACCAAACAATAAAAATAATAAATTATGGGGATAATAATATTGAAGAAAAAAGGATTCTGGGAGAATATCGATATACTCTGGGTACAATATACCAACATCATGAAAATGTTGTAGAATCAATATTTAATTTTGAGGATTCAATAAAAATCTTTAAAGATATTAATGATGAAATGGGTTATGCTCTTTCATTAGAACAATATGCAGATTTTTACACAACACATGGTAATCCCAATAAAGCAATGGAAATGTTTAAAGATGCTTTATTAATATGTGACAAATTTCAACCCAACTATATAAGTATGTGGACATATTCTCATCTTGCATGGTTATTTTTTTTTTTGGGTAACAATGATGACACGGAAAAAAATGCAATTAAATGTCTAAAAATCGCAGAAATAATCGGTGATGAACATTGTCTTTCATGGATATATTTTATTTTTTCTAACTTATACCACAATAAGGATGATATTGAAAATGCAATTAAATTTGGTCTCAAGCAAAAAAAATTAAGATATAAAAGAGGAGATATACTTGAGATTTGCCATTCTCTCAATTGGGTAGCTTTTTTGTATTTATTACATCATAATGAAGAAATGGCAATTCAATTGTATAAAGAATTGCTAATCTATTTAAAAAATATCACTATACCTCGATGGAAATCCTTTTTTTATTCATCCTACGCAAGATTCTGTGAAAATATTGGAAATGAACAAGAAGCTATCATATATCTTAATAAAGCAAAGGAATCGCTAAAAAACACAGGCGATATTGAAAATTTAGGACAAGCATTACACTTTATTATCCATATATCCATAAAACTAAAAAATATTGACTATTGCATGATAATCTTAGACGATATTAAAAAATTAAAAGATAAAAATCCAACTAATATAACTCTGCAAATAATGTATGAACTTAATAAAGCATTAATCATGGAATTGAAGCCAAGAATTAAAGATAAAATTATCGCTCAACTAATTCTTAAGAAAATTATTGATAATAATGATATCAACACACCTCTATATCTTGACGCATTAATTGCCTATTGTAATATGCTATTATATGAAATACATTTTACTCATGACGATGAAATCATAATAGAATTAGAAAAAAAATCAGATCTAATTCTAAATTATGCAGATTCAAATATTAATTGGAATTCATTAGCTCATGCTTTATTATTAAAGGCAAAAAATCCATTATATGATTTAAAAATTCATAAATCCTTATCATTTTTAACACAAGCTGAAAATATTGCAGAACAAAAGGGTCTTATATTATTAGCCAAAGAAATCTCATTGCAACATGATAATTTATTAGATTTAGTTGAAGAACTCAGTGAAAATCATGAAAAAAATAAGATACTACAAAATCAGATAAATATCAATCCCGAATCAATATATTATTCCGTACCTGCCTTGAAAATGGAAAAAGTCGATATAATTAGTAAAAATATCCCAAAAAACATTGTTATTTGGGCTTCAAGTGGATTGAATTTATATAATTATTCATTTTCAAAAAATGATGATAAAATGAATGCTAGTTTTATTACAAATTATCTCTCTGCATTTAATCAATTTGGAAAACAAGCATTAACCAGTGACGCTACAATCGATAGAATTAAACATGGAGAATATACAATAGTAATTCGGCCAATATTTGAATTCAATATTGCATATATTTTCAAAGGAGAATCTTATTCAGCAAATCAAAAAATTAAAGAATTAATTGACTTTATTTCTAAAAATAAGAATATTATGCTTAATTTAAAAAAAGCTCATGAAACTGGATTAGTTCCAAACCTAAGTACAAAAACTGAGTTAGACAATAAGATATTAGAGATTTTTTACACCTAATAAAAATCAATATTATTTTTTCAGATAATATAACTTGGTTTATTTTTTTCTTTTTCTAATATTAAGACAAACTTATTTCACTTTCAAATTTTATTTTACAATTGAAAAGAGAAAAATTCCAAAAATAGACCAAAAAAAAATTAGAATTATTAGTTGTTTCACAAATCCTTGTTTATTATCTAAACTCAATCAAAAAATAGCTGCTTTTTTTTTAATACAATTAGGCTAGAAGGTTTATTAAGGACTTTTTTACTTTGTAATTATTGTGCAAGATCAATTTGAAAAAAATATATTAGATTTAATTGATAATGGCAAATATAAGGAAGTCAATCAAAATATTGAAAATATTTTGGCAAATGAGATAAAAGATCTAAAAAAAGAATTATTTCTATTAAATCAACATGCAAAAATTGAATTAATCTTCTCAAATTTTGAAAAAGCACAATCTATATCTAATGAATTAAATGATAAAAGCAGCAGATACGAAATTCCAGCTTACAAATTAGCAGCATTCCAAAAAAAATTGGAAATATCATACCATTTAGGTAAATTCACGGAGATTTTATTAGAACAACAAAGAAATCAA
Organism: uncultured archaeon; assembly: GCA_964413395.1. Lineage (GTDB taxonomy): Archaea > Asgardarchaeota > Lokiarchaeia > Sigyniarchaeales > Promethearchaeaceae > Lokiarchaeum. The sequence continues at coordinate 2,976 of CAYPTZ010000053.1, forward strand.
GAAGTAATAGTAGAAATAATCCAAAAAATTGAAGAACAACAAGATCAAAATGAAATTCGTATTTTAGGTGAGTATTATTATTCATTGGGTAAAAATTGTCAAAATAGTGAAAAATTTGAAAAAGCAATAGAATGTTACGAGAAATCACTTGAATTATTTAATAAAATTAATGATGATTTAAATTATGCTTTAACTTTAGAACAATTTGGTGATATTTATGATTTGCATGGAAATCATCAATTATCTTTTGAGAAATTAAATAAAAGCTTGGAATTCTGTGAGAAATTTGATGATAATTTGGTCACTGCTTGGATTAACTCTCATCTTGCTTGGACATATCATAATACAGGTAATATAGAAAAGATGGATAAATATTCTACAATTGCACTTGACATTGCAAAACAGATTGGAAATATTCATTGCTTAGATTGGTGTTATGAAATAAAATCTCACTTATTTTATGAAAAGGATGAAATTGAAAAAGCGATATATTATTGCAATAAAAGTCTTGAATTCAGAATTAAAAGAGGTAACATTATTGAAATTGCTCATGCACATTCATGGTCAAGTTTTTTAAATATTAGTAACCATGATCAAGGCGAAGCAGAAAAAAGAATCCTTGAAATGATTGATTATTCTACTAAGATAACAATTCCCCGTTGGAAAGCATATTTTTCTACAAATGCCGCAAGATTTTTTGAAAGTATCGGTATGGATAAAAAGGCATTAAATTATCTCGAGAAATCAAGAGAAATTTTGAAATCATCAGATGATATTGAAGCATTTGCTGATACTTTACACTATATTATTAAATTATCCATTAATTTGAATTATTTAGAATATTGTCATCTAATAATAGATGATTTAAATGAATTATCAAAAAAAAATACCGACAATCAGAAAATTGGTATTCTTTTTCAATTAGATAAAGCGTTAATATTAGAAAATAGTTCCCGACTTAAAGATAAAATTAATGCTCAAGTAATTTTAAGAGATCTAATTTCTAAATATGAAATAAAGGATAGATTATATATTGAAATTTTAATGAATTATTGTAATATGCTGTTTGTTGAATTGTATTACTCTTATGAGGAAAATATTCTTAAAGAATTGGAAGAAATGTCTGAAATTATATACAACGAAGCAAAATCGAAAAGTTTATGGCCTATTTTAACCCAAGCACTACTATTGAAAGCGAAAATAGCTCTAAATAAAATGGATATAAACACTTCTTTTTCATATTTAATTGAAGCAGAAAGGTTAGCAGATCAAAAAGGTTTAATTTTACTGGCCAAAGAAATTTCAATGCAGCACGATAATCTTTTAGATTTAGTTGAAAAAATCAAAAGTGATCCTAATAATAAAGATTTGATTAAAAATTTATTAGAAATAAATTCTAATTCCCTACTCTATTCTCTTCCACAAGAAAAAGTTAATAAATTTGAAGCTAAATCCAAAAATATTCCAAAATATTTAATAATTTGGTCAAAGAAAGGATTGAATTTATTCAGTTATTCATTTTCTAAAGAAAAAAATGCTCTTAAACCGAATTTTCTAGCAAATTTTTTATCTGCTTTTGATCAGTTTGGTAAACAAGCATTAACTAGTGAAGGCTCTATTGACAGAATTCGACATGGAGAATATACAATTATTATCAAAAAAATCCATCCATTTAATGTAGGATATATTTTCATTGGTGATTCTTACACATCAACAAGGAAATTAAAAAAATTCATTGATTTCATTGCAGAAAATCAGAAAATTTATAAAAGTCTTCTGAAATCTCATGAAATTGGACTAGTTTCTGGCGATAAAATACAAAATAAAATCAATCAAAGAGTAGAAGATATATTTGATTAAAAATTTTTAAAAGTTTTACAATGTTATTCTACAATATTGATGAAAATTTGCTACTATTGAAGAATTATAATGAAGATAAGGCTGAGATAATATTATGTTATACACCTAACAAGTGAAAAAATAATAAAATTCCTTTTTTTCTCCAAAAATTAATAGGATAAATGAGTATTATTTTTATCATGCAAGTACTAAACGACATTATTAAAGAGACCTTCTTTTTTATTAATAATGGCGAATATACTAAAGTACTTTCTTATTTAGAAGATTTATTAGTAAAATTTGAAAATAAACAGGACATATATCTTTTTGTTCTTAACCAAATTGGACGTCTTCAAATATATTTTTCGAATTATCAAGAAGCAATGAAAATATCCGAAAAATTGAACTTAAAAGGCACTAAATTTGAGAATAAGCCTTATCAATTAGCCTCATTTCAAAAAAAATGTGATATATTCTTTCATCAAGGAAAATATTTTGAAATATTAGAAGAAAGAAAACAAATGATTAACAATATTAATTCTTGTATCAATTATATTGAAATTTATGGCGACATTGAAGAAAAACGAATATTGGCAGAATATTATTTATCAATTGGAAAAAATTATCAATATGCAGAAAATGAAGTAGAAACAAAAAAAAAATATGCTAATGCATTAAATTTATATAAAGAAATTAAAGATGACCTCGGATATGCTGAGGTTTTATCAAAATATGCAAATAGAGAGGGATTAAAAGGCAATTTTCAAAAATCAATTATTCTATTTAAAGAGAGTATTGCAATCTCTACTAATTATAAACCCAATATAATTACTGCATGGACTTTTTCTTATTATTCTTGGCTAAATTATCAACTTGGAAATATTGATGAAATGGAGAAATATGTATATATGACTCTAAATATTGCAAAAAATATCTCGAATATTCATTTGATTGATTGGTGTTTTACTATATTATCTTATGTTTTTCATCAAAAAGATGATATTGAAAAAGCATATAATTATGAAATGAAATCTTTGGAATTACGCAAAAATCGAGGAAATATTATAGAAATTTGTCATTCATTGAATCATTTAGCATTTATGGATATTTTAAGACAAAATAATGAAGAGGCACAAAAGAAATTTGAATTAATTTTAACATATTCCAAAGTTATCAAAATTCCTAAATTCAAAGCATTTTTCTTGACTAGTGCTGCAAAATTTTATGATAGGATCAATAAAAAATTAAATTCTTATTTTTATTTAGAAAAAGCAAGAGATATTTTAAGAAATTCTAATGATATTAATGCAATTATTGAAAATCTATATTCATTATTTAGATTATGTTTAAATGATAAAAATGACAATTATTGTCAAAAAATTTATTTAGATTTAAAAAATCTTCTCCAAATTTATCCGAATAATGAAAAAATATCAATGTTACTTGATTTAATGAAAGCTTTAATGTTAAGTTTTAAAACAAGGCTAAAAGATAGATTAGGAGCTGAAGACTTATTAATTGATTTCTTTAAAAAATATCAAATTAAAAATTCCATTTATTTTGATGCAATGATATATTATTGTCAATTGTTATTTTTTGAATTGAATCTCTTACATAATCAAAGCTTAGTTTCTGAAATTATCAATATTTCAGACCAAATTCTAAAATATTCTTCAAAACAAGAATTATGGACATTTTACACAAAAGCATTATTAATCAAAGCAAAAGTTGCCCTTCATAATAAAGATATAAAAAAAAGTAAAATGATATTAAGTCAATCTCGTGTATTACTTAGTAAAGCGGAGAATATTGCGGTAGAGAAAGGAATGTTATTATTAGCCAAGGAGATTTCTTTGCAACATGATGACCTGTTAGGATTAATTGAGAAAATTGAAAAGAATCAAGATAAAAATACAAATATCAATCGCTATATTCCAATTAATTCAGATCATTACGTAAATTTGATTCCATTAAAAAGTCAAAATCAAAAATCAAAAAATATACCTCAATCTCTGATTATTTGGACAAAAAAAGGATTAGACATATATAATTTTTCATTTTCTAATGAAAAAAAAAGTACAACGGCACTATATCTTGCCAATTTCTTATCAACTTATGATGAATTTAGCAAAATGATCTTTGCTAGTGAAAAAAGCATCGATCGAATAAGACATGGAGAATATACAATTATTATTCGAAATCTAGAAATTTTTTTTATAGGCTATATTTTCAAGGGAAATTCGTTCATTGCAGTAAAAAATGTAAAGAAATTTGTTAATTTCTTAAACGATAATAAACATATCTTCGAAAAATTAAAAAATTCTCATGATATTGGAATAACTTTGGATAAAAACACATCTAATATCTTAGATGGAAAAATAAAATCAATTTTTAGATAATAATTATTAACAGAAATCTGATTATTGTATTTATGCTAATTTATACCCACGAGGAGAACTTCGATTATATAGAATGATTTTTTCTTTTTTAGCTTCATTAAAAATACTATCTACAGCAGTTCCAAGCGATAAATTAAATTTTTCAGAAATGGCATTTAATAATGAAGCTTTAGTTGAATAAAGTTCTTGATTACTGAACAATTCAATTATTTTTTCTTTATTAAATGTTGATTTTGAGTCAATAATATCTATTTTTTGTCGATTTATTTCTTCACCGATATGAGAATCAGTTAAATGATAACCTCGAGGAGATTTTCGATTATAATTAATAATCCCTAATTCTTTTGATAATTCAAATATTGAAACTGGATCCAATTCAAATTGGGGTAATTGAATTTCAATAGCTGCTATTAGTTTTGCTTTAGTTCCATAAATCGCCTGTTTTTCAAATAAAATATGAATTTGATTAATAATTTCATTAGATAAATTTGAATCTCTTGTAGTTTCAATATTAGTTGGAGTATCAATACTTATATCTACTTTCTTTTGATTTAAAATTGGAACATCATTCAAACCTATTTCACTTGATTTATCCCCAACATAATGATAACCTCTTGGTTTTGACTTTGAATAATGTAATAACATTTTAGACTTAAAATATTCAAAAATAGGCATATTTTCTACTTCAGGGATACCTCCATCCCTTAATGATTTAAATAATAGAGCCTTTGTAGAATAATAAGGTTGATCTTCAAATATTTTTTTTGCTCTTTCAATTAATTCATTAGAATCATTACTATCATTTGCATCAATATCTGTTATTGAATCAAAAGTTTTTGACATTATAGCTGGTTCTAATGATGGTTCAATAATTGGTTTACTGACTTCTCCTTGGACTAAATAGTAGCCTCGTGGAGATTTACGTTGAAAAATTATTAATTCTTTTCGTTTTAAATCATCAAATAATTGAATTGCTTGAGTTCCATCTAAACCTCCTGAAACAAATGCAGCAATCAATTTAGCTTTGGAAGGATAATATTCAGTATCTTGAAAAATAGAAGAAATTACATCATCATCTTCTTTAATCTCTTTTGTTGATTCTTCTAATATTGAGAAATGTTCTTTTTGATTGTTTTTAGAGTGAGAGATTTCCGCGATTTCAGATAATATTAAATCTTTTTCTTTAAATTCATTATATTTTTTATAGGAAGGGAGTTCATTTTGTTGATTTGAACTAAATTCATTTGAAGGTTGGATTTCTTGATTTTCATATAATTCTTTGGGGTGTTTAGAAACTTCTTCATCAATAATTGATGTTCCTGTAATTTCATTAGAAAAATCATTCTCTGGTTGAGACTCGACAGTTTCGAGATTTTTAACTGTTTCATCATCTGAATAGAAAAGAGAAGGAACATCTATATTTAATATGGGATTACTTGATTCAATAATTTCTTGATTTGGAGCAGAAATTGAAATATGTTCATCAAGTAAAGGAGTTTCAATTGGTTTTGGAATTGAACCATCACAATAATAGAAGTCTTGAATAGCGTTAATTGAGCAATCATATCCTGCATATAAAAGTTCTTTTTTATAATCATTATTAATATCATTTAATTCTAAATGTAAAACAACCCCATGAATTCGATTTTTCCATCTTAACTTCATATTTTCAATTAATACATTATCATCACTGAATTCAAATACCATCAAGTTATCTTGTCCAGTACTCAGAATTATTTCGTTTAAGCCATTGTTATTTATATCATCAACAAGTAAGGATGTAATTCTGTTTTCATATATTTTCGTACAAATTAATTCACCAAAAGTGTTAAAAAAATATAATTTTTGATCATCTCCACCAATTAATATCATAGGATATTCTGTTTCATCCAAAATACCAATGGCGCAATCATTAATTTTAGTAGAGATTTTAAATTCCCATAATTCTTCAAAGGATTCTCCCTCAATGACTTTTATTCCTCCTCCTTTCAAGAGAAGGATAATTTCTTTTCTATCATTTAGATTAATATCTTGAACCATTATTTTTTGAATTCCATAGTCAAAATTTGTTTGTTTTAGTAACTCAAATATTAAATCTTTTGATGAAAAAATTTTAAGAGTTTTATCCCAAGATCCTACGATAATTTCATAATCTCCATCACCAGTAATATCTTCAATCACACAAGCATCAACGAAATCGTCAAATTGAAAATGGAAAATTTCATTATAATCAATACCATTAAATTGAAAGATTCTCAGTGAATTATCACCACTACCTACAACCAATTCACCATTTCCATCATTATTGAGGTCTTTTATTGAAATACATCTGACCCATTGAGAAAATGGAATTTCTTGAAGTATTGATAATTCTGGATCCATAATTATAAGTTTTTTATTTTGAGACCCTAAAGCAATAAATTTACCGAGTTCATTGGTGACGCCAATTCCAAAACACCTAATGACACCATTAAATTTCTTACGAAATATATTCCGAGTATTTTGCACAATCATAGGGTTCATTTTTTGTCTGTTAATTTGAGGGATTAACATAATTGTAAAAAAAAGCATGATTATATATTTGAATATATATCATCTGTATATACTCATATCTTGGTTTTTTTCCCTTATAATCTCTATTACAAAAATTAAAGAAAAATTAAAATTTTTTATGAAATTCCAAATAATA
>CAYPTZ010000053.1:9912-11087 GCA_964413395.1 uncultured archaeon
AAAGTAATTGAAGTAAAGTTATCGATGGAACTAAAAACCTAATTTTTGATTCTTTCATTCATATGAATGATTTTTATTACATTAAAACACGGCTCTTTTCTGATCTATTTTAGCTTTAACCTCATTTCAGTTACTCTGAAAATATAAAATATATATAAGTGAATATTATGCCAACTGGTACAGTTAAATGGTTTAACAACCAAAAAGGATTCGGATTTATTTCTCCTTCTGAAGGAGAAACAGATGTATTTGTACATTATTCAGCAATTGTTGCTCAAGATAATGATTTTGCAAGCTTAAATGAAAATGATGAAGTAGAATATGAAACACATCAAGGAGAAAAGGGATTAGAAGCACGTGGTGTGACAGTAACAAAAAAAGCACCATTTCAACCTAGAAGTCAAAATCGCGGTGGCGGTGGCGGCGGCGCTCGAAAAAATAATAGATATAGCGATTACTAAGTTAATTTTTAAAATCTTTTTTTTTCATTTTCAAAATTAAAAAACACTTTTATAAATATAGTGGGAAAAAAACTATTAATTAATTCGTATCTCTAATGCAATTGAATATGCTTAATCTGATTTGAATACGCATTAATTTGTTTAGCTCGCGTTCTAAGAGTTACTTCAGTAATCCGAGCGATTTGAGCAATGGATGCTTGTGTTCGACGCTGATCAGAATTCTTTGCAGCTAGATATAAAACTGCTGCAGCAATACCCTTTGGATCTTTACCCGTTCTTTCCATTCCGCATCTTTTTGCATTAAATAGTATCTTACGAGCTTTTTGTTGGACTTCCATAGACAATTCTAACTCATTTCCAAATCGATAGATTAGTCTTTCACTCCTAATAGGACGATATTTAAGGCCCAATTTACTCATCACTTCTCTTACAACCAAAGCTAATGATTTATGAATACTTCTCATAGGTAACATAGAATATTCAACTAAAACTTCTTTCAGTCATAATAGTTTAGCCATCAATGTTACTGATATAAACCAAGATGGTAAGATGGAGATCATCAGTTCTAATTTCTACGGTAATATTTATATTTTCAATGCTACTGGTGGTGTTCTAATAGAATTACCAACAAATGGTCCTGCTTTTTCAATGATAATATATGATATTGGTAATGATGGTATTACTGAAATTGTAACGGGGACGATGGTCACCAAT
>CAYPTZ010000054.1:0-6677 GCA_964413395.1 uncultured archaeon
ACAAATAATTTAAGCAGTTTTATTAATTCTGTAATTAATTTCAAAAAAAAAAGAAATATTGAATTTATAATTATGTTTCTAATTAGAAATGAACGTCCAATATTACAGATAAAAGGATTGGAGCTGATTCAAAAAACAAATAATGATACTTTCACAGCAATCATTATTCCATTTATATTTTCAACATTTTTGCTTTTAAAGCAACAAGCAATTAGGACAATTTTAGATGTACCAGGAAATTCTGAAATGATATTAGAGCAATATTTATCAAATAAAAAAAAGAAAACATTTGCACTTAGAATGTTAAGAAAAATTAACCCAAAAAACCTGAAGTTAGCTGAAAATTTAATTAAAAGCCCAGATTTTATAGATAAAATAGAAGGTATTAAATATTTATCTAAAACTAAAGAAAAAAAGTGGATTAATAAAATTTCCCCATTATTGGATGAACCAGATATTGCAGTTAGAAATGCAGCTATAGAAGCACTTACCAATATAGGTGGAAAAAAAGTTCAGAAAATTTTGAACTCACACCTCTATCGGGAACCTTACCCTAAATTAAGAGAATTAATAATATTCAATTTAAATAATAAGATTTAGGAATTAATCTTTAATTTGGTTGACAATATCAAAAATAATTGGAATTTCTAATTTTTCAAAATAGGATTTTAATCCATTTAAAATTCTAATATTTTCCTCTACTTCGCGATTATGTGAAGAATAACTGTAAGTTTTTCGTGAAAATATCATTAATTCATCGAAATCCTTTGTATCTTTTTGTGAAAGCCATAATTGTAAAGCAGAAAAATATTCAGTTTTTTTTATCGAGAATTTTTTTTTTTTTTTTGATGAATGATCAATAACTTCATAAGAATTTATTTTACTTACATTAGATATTAAGCCAAAATTTTGCTTGTAAGGTATTTTAATTATTAATTTTTTATAATCCCAACGATTATTTTCAAGATCAAATGATATAGAACATGTTGGGAAGATATAATATATAATAATAAAAAGAAGCACTAATACATAAAAAAGCATATCTTTTGGAAAAGAATTATCAATAATTGATTGAATTACTAAACTGATAAGTAATATTACTAAGAAAATTGAAAGAATTAATAATTGTTCAATGTGATCTTTGAATTCTCGAATAACAGTAAATTTTGTCGAAGAATTCTTATCAAATACTATATTAACCATTACAATTTAATGTAGAATAGTACTAATATAAATTATTCTAACATTATTATCATTGAGATCTTTTAATTAGGTGCAAAAACAATTTAGTAATTAAATAAAAATTTTTCAAAAAAATTATTTTGATAGAATTAAAGCATATTTCAAATCATTTATTTCTATCTATCTCTATAGAAAATGCAGAATTATCCAAAAAATATGAATTGAATAATCTTGGAGGAATATTATTGAAAAGAAATATTGATTATACATTTAAAATCCTTATGTTAGGTTCTGCTTCAACTGGAAAAACATCTTTATCGGATCGATATATATCAGGAGTTTTTGACCCGAATATTCGAATGACTGTCGGTGTCGAATTTTATGTAAAAAATGTTGATATTCTCGACAAAGATGGAGAATCTAAAAGAGTAAAATTACAAATATGGGATCTTGGAGGTGAATCAAGATTTCGATTTTTATTACCAACGTATTGTTTAGGTTCATCGGGAGCCTTATTTCTTTTTGATTTGACTCGTTCTGAAACTTTACTAACACTAGATAGTTGGATCACTATAGTTAAGGAAAGAAATGCAGGAATTCCAATTATCCTCGTAGGAAATAAAGTAGATTTAAAAAAATATCGGAAAATTCCTGAAGAACATGGAATACAAACTACAAAACATAACAACATGGTAGAGTATATCGAAGTCAGCGCACTAAATGGAACAAATGTTGAAGAAGTTTTTAAAAAAATTACAAAATATATGATGAATAGAGTAGATCTATAATCAATTAAAATAAGATAAATATGATAGTTTTGGAGAATTATTATGGATAGTGAAGAAGCTTTTTCTAAATTGGTAGATTTATTCGATGCAATTGATATTACAGAAAAAGGAATAGAGATAGTATATAACTATTTATTATTAAATCAAATTATTAAAGATCCCAAATCAATATCTGAAACTTTAGGCTTATCTTTAAAAAGAATTTATAAAATATTCAGTGTGTTAAAAGATTTAGGATTAGTTCAAGTCTATTCCCGACCAATGAAAGTTACTTTAACAGATCCAATCACATCATGGGAAAAAATAATCTCAGAAAAAATCAAAGAAATTAGATTAGATTCAGATAAAAGAATTTCAAGATGTGAAAATAATTTATCTCTAATGATTGAAACTTATAACTTGTTACCTCAACAACCATCATTACCTCCAGTTGAATATATAAGCCTTTCAAATGAAAAAGAAATAATTGACATCATAACACATGAAGTTTTTAATTCTTGTTCGGAAGTCTTTATAACGAAAGGATTAAGAGTAGATTTTTCATTTTATGATAAAATATATAACAAGTTTGAAGGAAAAAAAATAATATCTCCAGAATTGAAATCCCAAATTACAAATATACTAACACATTTTGAAAATATCCAATTTAAAGCTTTAATTTCAGAAGATTATATTGATGAATATGTTAATCGTTTAGAAACATTCTCATTTGATAAAATGGATCAATTAGAAACACTGAATAAATTTATTTCTTCAATTGAAATCAAAATTAGTAAAAATACAATTGGAAATTTTATAATAAAGGAAGATACAGAATTAATGCAATATTCTGTTGATCCAAGTAATAAAGTATTGGGCCTTTTTGTATCTCGTCAAAAAGAAATAATTGACGTATTTATGAATAAATTCAATGAATTATACTCAAAATCTATAGATTTACCTACTTATTTTAATAAAATTAAGAAAAAAATTAAGCCTATTGATATTTTATTTTACTTATTTTTATGATTTGATTGAATAATATATTTAAATTTCGAGATAAATCATAGTCAATAATTATAGAAAATAATCTTTTATGTTATCAAATCAAACATAGAAATTTAAATAATAAAATAAAAAATATTGTATGGGAAAAAGATCATTATATGACTTAACAACTATTAGGAATTTTCTTTCTCTACCTATAGATAAATTCGATAATAGTGATGATACTTATATTGCAGAAATAGCAGGGAAAGACAGTATAGCTGCAGTGTTGGAAGCAACTCAAAAATTCAATATAAACAATCTTCTAGGAATTGGAATTTTTCATCGAATGCTATATGGTAATTGGAAGGAACCAATTGAGAATTTTGATTTTATCAAAAAGAATAAAGAAATTTTAGGAATTAAAAATACTTATTTTATATATTTAGATATAAAAACTCTTTTCGATCAATTAATAATGCGAAATATGGCAATAGTACAAAAATATTTCCAATATTGGTCTCCCTGTCCCCCATGTCATTTATTATTTCATATGATTCGAATTCCAATTGCAAAAAATTATAAAATTACAAATTTCATTACCGGAGAAAGAAAAGCACATGATGAAAAAATTAAAATTAATCAAACATCAAAAATACTTTCCCTCTATAAAGATATTCTTGAGAAAGAAGGCATAAATCTTATTCAACCATTAAAAGATATCAGTAATGATCAAGAAATACTTAATAAGCTTGGTTCTAATTGGAATGCGCCAGAGTCATTTAAATGCAGTTGTTCAAGCAATTATTATGATGAAGATGGCATAATTCCATTTGAATATGAAAATATTAAAGATTCTATAGAAAAATTTTATTATCCATTATTTTCCATTATACTCCACCAAATAATTCTTATAAAAGATATACCAAAAAAAGAATGGATTGAACAACATATTAAAAAAATTATAGCAAAATTTTAATTATTTTTCAATAATTCAGATTTCTTATTTTCATGAGATAGGTGAGTATATGCATAATAGATTCTTTGAAAAGCAGTAAAATATGTTCCAAATAATAATACGAGCATCCCCCAAAATAAACCAGTTAAAACCCAAATTTGAAATATTGAAGAAATAAATAATACAGGAATACGATCAGTTCGTTCAAAAAGACCAATTCCCCCTAATGATATTTCTATTAAAGATTCTATTCTTACTCGAGTATAGGATGTCAAAAAAGCACCTATTAATACAAAAATACCTACTATTTCTAAATTGAAGGACCCAAAAATTATTCCTATAAATAAAAAGCCATCCCCGAATCTATCAAGAGTTGAATCAAGAAAAGCACCAAATTCAGTAGGCCCTTGAATACGAGCAATAACACCATCAAGTTGATCAAAAAATTCTATTAATAAGATCAATATAATTGATAGTATAATTAGGTTATAATAAAAACATAAACTAGCTAATATACAAGAAATTAAACTTAGAAAAGTGAAGTAATTAGCAGGAATATCAGATAATTTCTTCCCTATTGGATTTAATAACTTTTCAGAGAATTTTTTTATCTGAAATATCATAAATGTTTATATGTCAAGCAAATATTTAAAAATTTCAATAAAATAATGAAAAAATGAAATAGAATAAAAAAATTCCACCTCTAATTAATGTCCTAATATATCTATGTGGACTTTTCTGGTTCTTGGACCGTCAAACTCACAGAAGAATACACCTTGCCATTCTCCTAAAGCCAATTTTCCTTTTTCTATCGGAATTTCTAATGATACCCCGAATAATGACGATTTAAAATGAGAATCAGAATTTCCTTCTGAATTTAATAAACGTTGATTAGTGGTAGAAGAATTTAATAATGTTAAAATATCTTTAATAATATCGGGATTTGCGGCCTGGTTTATCGTTACTGCTGCAGTGGTATGAGGTATAAAAATTTTGACATTTCCCATATCTGCACCAGAACGGAACACTATATCGTTGATATCTTGAGTTATCCGGATGAATTGTTCCTTTTTCGAAGTTTTTATACTAAATACAAATGATTCTAAGAACATATATTTCATTTTTTCTTGGTTTTTTTATTTGATAAACTTTTCTTTTATTTCATAATTTAACGCACATTTTTGAAAATTAGTAAAATGGAATTATTCTATTTTCTATTTTTAATTTTTTTTTTATACAAAAATTACTTTAACAAATAAAATTAATTATTTTTATAACAAATAGAGATTTACTATAATTACTATTTATCAACAGGTAAATTAGAAAAAGCATTAATAAAAGATCACTAGCTATATTGATTTTTCAATTAAAAATATCGAAAATTCAAAAACAATTTAAGAATAAAGAATTAATATAAAATTAGTAAATAATAAAAATAAAAGGTTATTTGAATGCCAGAAGCATCGAGAAAATGTCCATATTGTGGAATACCATTAAAAAACCCCTATTGGAGACATATAGAATCAGAGCATCCTAAAGAATATAGAAGTGATAAAAATACTTGGATTCAGCTTTATAAGGATTATGTTAGCATGGGGATGTCAAAAAATGTTGCAATTCAGGTAATATGTCAAATTTTTAATCGAGAAGAACATATTATTGAAGAATTTCTTAAAAAAAATCAAGCAATATAAAAATGATTTTATAGCAGTTTACTCTATAAATATTAAATAATTATCATTATTAACATTCACATTATTCATATATCTTTTTTCTAACTTTATTTGTTCTTCTAATTTTAAAATTATGTGGGATTTTTTAAAAATTATCATTCAATATTTCATCCAATGCATCTAAAACGTCTTTTTCTTTTTTTAAATGAATATTTCTATTCTCTTGTGATATATTTATGATTTTTTCATCTTTGTTAATTTTTGTTTCTAATTTACCCTGATTGTTTAAATTTTCATTAATATCTTCAAGTGGATCAAAGGGTTTAAAATAATTCTCATTTATTGAAGAATAATTTCTTTTTAATTGTTTTTCTAATGCAAAATAACGCTCTTTTAAAGAAAATAATAATAATTCTGCATCATCCATTGATCGTATATCATCTCTTAATGATAAATAAGCAGTTTTAGCGCCTAAACGATCATTTTCTTCTAAAAGTCTCTCTATCTTTTGCACTTCTTTGAATGTCATTTCGTTAATATTGCATAATTCTAATTGTTTCTTTATTTCATTGACTTCATGACTAAATCCTTCTAAGTCTAATTTTTCTTTATATTCTTCTAATTTTTTCCTAACTTCAATAAATCGAAAATCATTAAGCATTTCAAGTGTAAAATCTAAAAATATTCCAGAATTTTCAGAAACATTAGATATTTTATTATCAATATCAGATATCATTTTTACTACAATATTATGTTTTTCTAATGAAAAATGGGAAGGATGTTCTTGTAACATTTTATAAGCTTTTTGTAATTCTAATTTTGCCGAGATTAATGATATGTTCTTTTTAGCAGAAGCAATAATTCGATTAATCTTACTTTCTTTACTTTTTAAATCGAGATTTGTTTTGGTACTAGCCCATATTTTTTGATACTTTTTCTCTACAGGATTAATTCTACTAATACCATGTTCATTCATATATTTTGACATTTGAATGATCAAATTTTTTATTTCAGTTATTATTTCTGGATGGATTGAATCTTTAGGGTATTTTTCAGATTGACTTTCTTCTAATAAAGTCTCAAGTTTTGAAAATCTCGTTTGGATTGTTA
>CAYPTZ010000054.1:6687-7368 GCA_964413395.1 uncultured archaeon
TTTTCCAATTCTCGACGTATATCCAAACTAAGAGATATTTTCCCTTCTAATATAGAAGTAAGATCCTTTAATAATTCTATACCAAATTTATCTGCTTGAGTTGTTAAAAATCCAACAATCACATAAGCTACATCAAAATCTTGGGCAACATAGAAATCTTCGCATTTAGAATAAATCTGATTCAATTCTTCCGTACGTTCTTTAATTTGATATTCATTTAAATGTAAAGCAATTGTAATAGCTCTTTCTTCTACTTCATTTAAATTTTCTTGAACATTATCCTTATTTTCTATTGCCGAATTTAATATTTCTTTAATTTTTTTTAAATTTATTTGTTTCTGCGCCCGGATAATACTCGTTGGATAATTTTTAATTTTATTCACCAAAAATACCTAAATATGTAAAATAATAATATCTATTACCGAAAAAGATTTTTGATATTTATAAAGTGAGAACCTAATTTTGTTTGATAACTTCCTGCTGAAATTTTAATCACTTCAGGCAATAAATATATATTTTGAATAATTTTTTCTAATATATTTTCAATATTGTGCAGTGAACCGCTGTTTACAACCAATTCTGGAATGCATTTGACATTTTTTGTAACTTTTGAATAATTTTTTAATTTGTTTTTTAATGAAGGACAATACTGAAAATTAGATGTAATGTTTTCTATATTTT
>CAYPTZ010000054.1:7378-11001 GCA_964413395.1 uncultured archaeon
AGAATTATGAAAATTTGAAATTTTTTGATTTTCTAAATGATTAGAGCCAGATCCAATAAGTGCATATATTAGACAAATTTCAGGATTCTCATTAATTAAAGATCTAATAAATTTTTCATGATATATTGCTTTATCTATACTAGAAAAATGGATAAATAAGTTTCCACCCATATATCCTTCAAAAATAGGAAATTTTTTTTCAATCAAAAACTTACCTCCCATCATTGGAATATTTATCATTTCTCGATTCTTTTCTTGATATTTCTGAGTAAAATCTAACCCAAAATTACCCAATTGTGTTAAAGAATTAAAAAATGCAATTTCTTTTTGATTGGAAAAATCCTTACTACTCCATGAAAATACTTTAATTCCCAATTTTTGAAATAAAGTACACTTAATTCGAATTGTTGCTTTTTTAATTATGTTTTCAACGGATATTGAAGGATTATTAAGATCTTTTTTTACCCAAATCGAACATATTACACCATAACGATTGTCCGGGCTAACAGAAGGATCCACATAGGCATTAATGCCAACTTCAACACCTAAGAAAAGAAGAGATGAATAGGAACAAAAATCTTGGCCAACATATTGGATATATTCTTCAGATGGCCCAGTTATTAATAAAGAAAAAAAAAAACCTTTGAAAATTTCTGACCTTGATTCTTCGATTTTTTTTATAAGATTATTATCCAAACTTACCACAATATATACAATAGATTATTTAGTTAAAAAGAATAATTTTAACTTATGTTAAAGGGAATTATTGTCATAGAAACAAAAACTGATCCAATTGATCAAAAAGAAACGAAAAAAAGTGATCATAAAGATGTTGCTACAAAAAAAAAAACCTTATCTTGGAGAGTATTATCAAAATATATTCCTGAATCTGATGATGAACCTAAAAATGAAATAATTGACTTAATGCTAAGTAGATTTATAGGGGATGAAAGTTTAGAAGAATTAAATTTCAGGCAATTTCCCTATAAATATCATATTTCGATTATTGGTTCTGATGAAAAGAAAAATACAGATTATTACAAAATATATATATTAAATACTGTAGGAAGCCTTGAATTAGTTAAAACATCATTTTTAGAGAATAAGCAGAAAATCTTTAAAAATAGAGCAGATTCAAAGATTCTATTTAATCTTATTCGAGAAATTTTTGCAAATAAAGTAAGTTGTATCGAAAAACTTGAACAAGTTGAAGTGTTAACAAAAGAATTAAGTAATAAAGCAAATAAAATGATAGATGAAGGAAATTTTGTAGAAGCGCAAGATTATATTAAGATAAATAAGGATATCCCACCTAAGTTTATTGAAGCCTTTGAGAAAGGTATAAGAGAAACTAAATTAGGGAATTATAAACCTGCAGAAAAATTATTTACTCAATGCCATGATATGGCAAAAAAATTAGGAGATATTCAACTTCAAACATTTTTAGTGCTAAAGGTTAAAACAATTAGGCAAATTCCTACTGCAGAAAAGGAAGTTAAATCATTACTCCAGGTCGTCGGAAAGGAATTAGGAAAGAAAACAGAATATTTACCATATTATGAACAATTAAAAAATTTAACAAAAGCTATTTGTTTACTAGACAAATTAGAAGAAGACACACAGATAGAAGAATTAGCACATTTAGAAAATTTATTAGTTAAAGCAAATGCATTAGTCAATGAATTAAAAAGTGTTGATGAAATGATTAAACTTGAGTTAATAAAAGAAGAAATTGAACCCTAATAAAAAAAAAAAAAAATTTATTTTTCATTTTACCTAAAAGAATTTCTATATACCATCATAATTATCCTATTGAGATAGTTATTCCTTTAGGTTTACTTATATAATTATATTTTAGAATTATTAGTATAATTCAATAAGGGGAATTATTATGGAAGATAATATTGATATCAATTCAAAACTCAGAAATCTTCTTCATATACTTGGAGATTGGGAAAAAACCTCAACCAATGTACCAGGTGTGAAAGTTATTAAAATTCCTGCAAAAAAAGACATTCCAGAAAGACTTGGGATAGAAATTAATCCTGTTGATGATCATGGAAAACCAATAAAAAAAACTGGTGCAGTTGTATTAACAAACCTAGAATTATTTGAAATGTATACTAGTTTATTTACTCACCCAAAAATCGAAGAATTGATCATAGAAATTGAAAACTTAAGAAAAGAATTATCTCCTCAAGTTAATGAAAAACATGAGAATATGATATTTGAATTATAATTTTTTTTCTGTCTTAATATATCCATTGATCCAACTAAATCATCATTGTGTATATTCTTTAAAATTATCAATATAAAGCATATATATACCATTTTAAGTTGAAAAACTAATGTCATGCCCAAAAGTAATCGACAAAATTGAAGATATACCAAATTATTATAATCATCCATTATTGAATAAAAATCTAATTAAATGGAGAAAATATCAAGTTGATATAGCTAATAAATCAATTCAGCAAAATACTCTTGTTGTTTTACCAACTGCTTTAGGAAAAACAATAATCGCACTGATCAGTATTGTAAAAATTTTAGAAAGAGCACCAAATTCAAAAATTCTCGTATTAGCACCAACCAGACCTTTAATTATTCAACACTTTAATAGCTTTCAACAATTTTTGCATAAAAAAGTAAAATGTTGCCTTTTTTCAAGCAATTTATCCCCTATAAATCGAGCATTTTCATTAAACAATTATAATATTTTCTTTTCTACACCACAGATAATTCAAAATGATCTAAAAGCTAAACTATATACCCTAGATGGATTTGGTCAGATAATATTTGATGAAACTCATAAAGCACGTAAAAAATATGCATATACATATGTTGCTAAATCATATTTAGAACAATGCAATCATCCATTAATTTTAGGCTTAACAGCTTCTCCAGGTAAAGATGTCTTGAAAATTAATGAGCTTTGTGAAACATTGAAATTAGAGCAAATAATGTCGAGAAATTCAAATAGTAGCGATGTTAAAGATTATATTTACCCTACAAACACTTTTATCCACAAAATATCTCTTCCTGATGAAATAATGAAATGTAAATTAATATTGGATACAGCTATAAGAAAAATTTTAGATTTTTTCAAAAATTTAAATATATTTCCAAATCGCAAATTTTCTTCAAAATTCCAATATATTCAACTCATTCAAGATTTAAAGTCCATTGAATTGATAAACGATCCATATTATTCAACATCTCAAAAAGATTTATTAATTGCTGAAGAAAACAACCTAAATTTTCCCTATTTATTAGAAATATTTGAGTCTATAAATGAAAATGAACTAAGTAAAATTAAATCAACTATCTTCAATAAAGCAATAAATGCAATATATTTTGAACACCTAAAAGAAATTCTCACCACCCAAGACATAAGAATGTATAAAAATTATATTAATAAATTATATCAGCGCGGATTGAATGGAAATTTACGCATAAATTATTTTTTAAATTCCAAATATATCACTGGAATCGATAGGATTTTGCAAAATATCAACAAAAATCCTAAGATTGAAGAATTAAAGAAAATCTTAGCCGATGAATTTAGTCAAAATCCTAATATAAAAATTATTATTTTTACCCAATATCGTGAAATGGGACAATAT
>CAYPTZ010000055.1:0-10922 GCA_964413395.1 uncultured archaeon
TTGGACTTTAGATCAAAATCTTGAGATTGAAGAAGGATGGAAAGAAGTTTTTCGGAAAAAACCAACTTCATTTTCTTTTAATCACCCTAATAATTCACATGGTAATAACCATACAAACAATAATGAACATAAGAAACCAAGGATTTCTGCTGATTCACCTAACCGAAGATTTGCTAAAAATTGAAAATATTGAAGAATATGAATAATCTAATCTTTACTGAAGATAACGAGAGAATCAAGACATTTTTAAAAAAAAATAAAGACTTTACTATGGAATTTAGTAAAAAGGAATTCTATTGGAAAGGTAGTTTGAATATCTCCTCAAGGGATTTTTTTTTTATTATTGGTTATAATCATCTCTATCCATTATATCCTCCAGATTTGTTTTGTTTTAGTGATTCTACTTATAAAGAATTGATTCAGGGGAAATTTTGGTATGGACATCAATATTCTGGAGGATCCATTTGTTTGTTTACCTCTGATTCAGGAGAATCAGGATGGAATGAAGAATATAGATTGGATGATGTATTAAAAGTATTCCGAATAATGGTAGATCAAATATTATCTGGTAAAATCTCCAAGGATCATAAATCGGTTAATTATAACCTTAATGATTATGCATTAGAGCAATTAATCTATGTAAATAATGATTATTGGATAGAACTTGCATCAAGCTCATTAGGTTCTATTACAACTTTCATAAGAATAAATCCTCCCATTTTTCCAATTCCAATTCCAATTCCAATTCCATTACCAATTAAACCTATTTGTGTAATTGTTCCAGAATCTTCTCCTTATCGTAAATTATCCAACAAGCAAATAGCTAAATGTTATTTTTTCCCAAATAATTTGTATAAAGAATTAAAGAAGAGTATTGTGGATGACGAGAAATTTTTTAATTTTTGTAAGAAAAATTCTATTGAATTGGATAAAAATAAATCTTTAGAGATTCTCATTTTTGGACATAAAACTAATTCTAATTTACCTGGATTTGTAGTCTATTTAACATCACAACCACCAGATTGGAAATTATCATA
Organism: uncultured archaeon; assembly: GCA_964413395.1. GTDB lineage: Archaea > Asgardarchaeota > Lokiarchaeia > Sigyniarchaeales > Promethearchaeaceae > Lokiarchaeum. The sequence continues at coordinate 1,038 of CAYPTZ010000055.1, forward strand.
TGACATTATTAGCAGAAAATACGGTTTAAAAGAGGCCATTTTTAAACGTGAAGAAGATTTAAAAACCTGTCATTATGCTAATTTAGCGAATATTAAAGTTATTTTAATAGGATTAGGAAGTATTGGTTCAAAAATTGCGGTTGAATTAGTAAGAAATGGGATAACAAATATGATTCTTTATGATCCTGAATTTTTGGAACCTGAAAACCTTATTCGGGGTCCATATGCTTCTGATTTACTTGGTTTTCCAAAAGTTATTGCTTTAAAACACGTTTTAGATAGAATTGCTCCTGATATACATATTATTCCTTTTCAATCTTCTCCTTTAAATCCATTAATAAAAATTGATTTCATTCAAAAACTTAAGGAATCGGATTTAATTATTTGTTCCTTAGATTCTGAAAGGATCGAATACGAAATTAATGCATTATGTGTTGAAAACAATGTACCTGCTATTTTTTCTGTTGCCTTAGATAATGCACAATTCGGTAGAATTTTCCGTGTCATTCCTCAAAAAACACCCTGTTATCAATGTATAACTCATTATTCTGAGATTGATCCCGATAAGTTTCCCTCTTTGCCATCATCAAATCAGATTGAAAATATTTATTCTCAACCCGGAGTTCCAGGCCTAAATTTAGATATCTGGGAAATCGCGTTGAAAACTACTCGTTTTGCATTTCAAACTCTTTCCCAAAAATATAAATTAGGTGAAATCTTTAAAGATGTCGACTATCATCATATATTAGTTGGAAATCATCAAGGGTGGATATTTAGTCATCACTATGCAATAAATAAATTATATGTTCCTATTTGGAAAGATTGTCCTGTGTGTGGAAATAAAAATGAAATTAATAATGCACAATGATTTTCTAAAAAATATTATTCCCCATAAGAAATCAAAATGCGAACGTTGTGGGATATTAGTTGGAAAAAAGTTGAAGGAAGACGAATATTTAGTTAGTAAAATCATTGAGGATAAAAATCCTATCCATTGCGGGCCGTTTGCTGTTACCCGAAATATTAAAAATGTATATTCTCAATTATTAGACGAAATAGATAAAGATCAATCCCTCGATTATCTTGGTGAATGGCATACTCATCCGTTTGGTCCAAATTCTCCCTCATTAGTTGATATTATGTCGATAAAAGAAATGATAAATAATCCTTTATTTGGAACTCTCGATTGGATTATCATGGTGGTATTCTTTCCAAACTCACAACAGAAGGCATATTTTTTTACGAATGAAATTTTTCAAGAAATGGAAATTGAAATTTGTTATTAATTCCTATTTGAATTATACTTTATTTTATTGATATTTGGTAGTAAAAACATCACCTAATGAATTTTGATTTAAAGCATCTATTGCTTCATCTCTTAGATAAGCTCTTTTTTTATCCGTTAATGTATCAGTGATTATATTTTTCTCATTTGCAGGATCTGATAATTCAAGAGACATTATATTATCTGCAATATATTCCAAGCATGCATTAAGTTGATCATGTAAATTATGTGGATTTAACTTCTGACATGCAATAATTGCTATTTGCTCTAAAATAAATGTTTTAGCAAAAATATTTCTTCGATATTTCCATAATTTTAATAATCGTATAATATCCTGACGTTGACTTTCTTTCACAATTTTTTCATGAATATCAATATTTGTTTTTAATGTTTTTTCTATTTCACTATTGAACAAAAAACACTCATGTTTAATTTTTCCTGAATATTTTGCAGGAACTATATCAATATGAAATAAATTTTCAACAAAAATTCGCCAAGATACTCTATTCTGGTAAATTTTACCCCATTGATTATCCTCTAGGATATCCCCTATTAAAAAATATAAATCTTCTGTAAAGAATTCGGAATCAGGTCTCAGAATTATCACAATATCAAGATCATAACTACCCCTAATCATAGTATTTTTTCGATAAGAACCTCCATAATACATATAATATTTTTCGTCTAACTTGGATTTTATTCGATTATTTATTTCGGTCCATATAAACCGAAATTTATCTTCTATTTCTATATCGATTTCTTGACTATCTAAAAGTTCTCTTAAAAATTGTTCATCATTCAAAATCCAATCCCCTCAATATATATATTTGAGTTGAACAGAAATAAGTATATCTACCAGCGCAGATCTAACATCAATTTTTTTTTTTCTTCCCCAATGATATTCGACATTCTTCCGTCATTTTAAAAAATTGCGTTCATCTTTCTCGATTTCATCCCTTAGGTTTATAAGGTTACTCATACCATACCAAAAATTAAGTATTATCAATATTACTTCTGTGTCAAATTTGAGTATATATCAAATACAAACGTGAATTATACGGAATTTTTGAATTAAGAATTATTAAATGAATATTTAATCACTACTACTCATTGTTATTACTTTTTTCCAGATCTTCATTTGCATTTTTTTGAATTCTTAATAAGCATTTTCTATCTATTGATGTGTTTTTTTCAATTGCATCAATATCCATTTTTGCAATATCTTTTAAGTTTTTAATGTTAGCATTAAATAATTTTTTAGCTCTTGTAGCCCCTACACCCTTTATTTCTTCCAATTCTCTAAAAAAATGAATTTGAGATGGGCCAATTTCTTCTTTTAAATCAATAACTAAAGAATATATTCTAAATTCTGGAAATTTTTCTTCAATTATTTTTCGATTATTGTTAATTTCTATTTCCAATTCTTCACAAGTTTTACCTGATTTTTCTTGATTAAAAAGCACAAAAATTCCATATTTACTTTGTTCATTATTGAGATATTTGGGTAATTGTGACAAATATCCATCAAGATAATGAGCATTAGATGCCAGTTTAGTTTCAATTATTACTTTATTTTGATTTTTTTCCAATAATAAAAAGTCAATGAATCCAATTCCTGAAGGCATTTCTTTTATTTGAGTATATTTTGATTCGAGATAGCACCATTGTAAAAATTGTAAAGTAGGTTCATTAAAATGTATTTCTGTTTCACTTGTCGATTTAATATATTTTGCAATTGCTTGAATTCCTAGCTTCTCTAAAGAATTTTTATATTTTTTAAGACAAGCTATAATATCATTATAAAAAATTGAATTTTGATAATCTTGAAATAACCGTTCATCAAAAATTAAAACTTTAATTTTTAAAAGGGATTCAATGGCGTTAGGTGTATAACACTCCTGGCAAATTACTAGTTCATTCTCTGAATCCGAATAATTTGCTAGAAAATCTATGGGGCGCTTACAATTATTACAATATCTTTCTTCTTTCATTCTAATAACATTGTTGAGGATTAGCCTTTCTAATTGATACGTAAATTCTTCACTTTCACATAATTCCTCATATTTTGTAATCAACTTTTTATAATTAATTCTTTTTGCTTTTTTCACAGTTTCTAAAATGCTAAATGATGGGATATTCATTCTTTTCTCACCTTATCAATTTTTTTCCATAGAAATTTATGGTTTTTTTAATATCATTATTGAATTCTTTTGTATTGATTATTAGATCATATATAGTCTTGATCATAAGATTAGTTCTAATTCTACTTAAAAAAAAGATAAATCCTTTCTGGAAATGTATTTTAAGAGATATTTTTTTATCTAATTCTTCAAAATTTTTCTGAAAATTTGAAGGAAATTTTATATTTTTTGTTAAGGTTAATGATTCTGGCTCATATTTTAAAATAGATTTTTTGAATAATTCTGATTCTCTAAAATCTGTTTGAATGTTTGTAAAGTTGATAGATTCGAAATCTTTTAGTGAAAAAAGACGTAAATTGGTAATTGCAGATTCAGAATCAAGAATATTCTGGATAAATTTCTCAAAAAATTCAAATTTTAGAAATTCCTCGCCATTAAAGATATAATTTATTGTTTTTTTGGCATCTAGAAAACTTTTCGATTGAACCAACAGGATTTCATCTCTCACTAGATAAATGCTGATTCTCTCTATTTTAGCTTCTTGGATATACTTGGTTTTAGATTTCTGATAATCCCAAATTTCTTTGATTACCGAAGTATTTTTCTGAATAAATGAAAATTTATGAAATATCAAGTCTTCAATATAGATTTCTTTGATAGATTTCAAAAGAATCGTAGATTCTTTATTTATAAGAGATTCTTGTAAGTATGAGCTATGCTTCCATAAATTAACTTTTTTATTGTTATCATACTTTGGATTTAAAAAAATGAAAAATTTTCGATTATTATTCTTATCTAGGATTTCTTCAATTTTTTCAAATTTATCAAAAGGTAATTTTAATAAAAAGTCTAATATCTTTTCTCTTGTTTTTAATTTTGGAAAAAAATCTAAATTTGATAACAGTTCCAATAATTCATTTGTAGGTAAATTTTGTATCATATATTTTCTTTTTAATAGATTTTCTGAAATAATATGTGCATCTTTTTCCTGAAAGGATAAATATTTACTCCATTCTTGAAGTAATCTTGGTAGATCTTCTTCATTTATTTTTATTTTTTTTATTATTTTACTTTTTAATATTCTTAGGTCATTTTTTAATAAGTCTTCAAATTTAATTAATTGCTCTGAAAGTTGAATTTTTTCTTTTATTTCTGGATAATTTGGATTGAGTTGTTTAACTTTCTTAAAATTATCCTTTGCGGATACAAAGTTTGAATGGTTTAATTCATATTCACCCTTTTCTATCCAATAATTTATATCTTGTTCTTCATAATGTAATTCAAATTCTCCTATTTCGCGCGTTATGTCGGAGTTTAAATCTCTTATGTAATATTTATCCAGAAATTTGATTTTTTTCTTTGCTTTTTCCACATTTAACAATAAAATTTTTTTATTCTCATCCATTATGGTAATCATTTTTATTACTGGTTTTGGCTCCATTAAATCTAATAAATTCATTACATTATCACGTATTTCGAATTCATTTATAATCCCTATTTTTATATTATCACCTTTCCCATTTTCAGAAACACCAAATAATATATTTCCTCCTTCAAGATTTGAAAAAGCAGAAATAATTTTCCCAATAATTTTTGGTTTATGGGGAAAATTCGATTTAAATTCTAAATTATGAGATTCTTTTTTATTAACGTAATAATTTATATCAGTTACAATCCCTTTATTAGTTGATGCCTTCTCTTGTTGTTTTTGGATAATAATAGAGGAATTATAGTGTTTTGAAATGATTTTTAAAAACATTTGCTTAAAATTACCCATGTCATTAACATTATTAATATGTAGATAGCGAAATTTTGATAAGGGTGTGAAATTCGTATCATTTAACTTCCCAATATAGATAATATAGTAGGGTTTATTTAATCCTTCTAAAAGACCTATTTCATAAGCTAAATTTGCGGGTATTTTTTTATACAATAAGACTAATGCAAAATCGATACTTTGAAAATATAAATTAAAAAAATTAGCTATATCATCCCCAAGTTGAATTTCTTCACTAATATTTGTCCCTACAATTCCAATTTCTCCTAAATATCGTTTAATTTGATAAAGCACTTCATTAACTTCAAAATTATTTTCGTGAAAAGAGTATAATATCGCACATTTTTGATTTGGTTTCAAAATTTTTCTCACTATTATTATTGTTATATCTTTTAATTTATCCATTATAGTATATAATTTATTTAATCTCGAAAAGCTAAATGAATCTAAAGATAGATTCTCCTATAATTATTTACTTTTTTTATGAGCACTATACCATTTGTTTTTTTTTTAATTTTTTAATTATTGCCAAAATAGGATTATTTTATATTTTCTAGAGCTAAAAAATTCTTTTTCTGATATTCTTGGTTTTTTTGAGTTTGAGAAAATAAATTTTTATTGAATACTAATTTACATTTTTTCAACGTTATGCCTTTTAGGAGATAAATACATCTTGTTTACTATAGGATTTTAAAAATGACAAACGAGCGAACTCCAAGTGAAGGGGAAAAAAGTGGGGAAGGGGGATATTGGTCGCAAAATCATATAAGCGCGGAATTAATATACGATGCTTTAAGAAAGGATGAATTGGACTTTATAATACTTCTAAATCCTGAGGCGGATAAATTGGATGATTTTGGACTTTCAAGAAGTGGAATATATGAAGCCTACCAGATAAAAGACTGGAGTTCTGCAATTACTTATAATTCATTTATTTCAAAAATAAAAAAAAAAAGAGATGGAACATTTAAGGAAAAAGAATCTCCCATTATTTCATTGCGAAATGGATGGAAATCTCTCAGTCCAATTTATGGAGAAAATAGATTGAAATTATTCTGGGTATCAACTCAAAAGTTATCGCATCAAAATCTAAAAATAATTGGAACAGATATACCAGTACAATTCCATTCATTCTATGCTGATATTTTATCAAAGATCATTAAAGATCCCCAAAATTTCGTTATCCCTTCAGAATATCTTCCCATTTGGAAAAATTTTACTGAAACTTTAGATTTAGAAGAAGCAGAGCTGAAAGAATTTTTATCATGTCTTGAATTTCATTTTGAATATCAATTGGATGCAAATAACTTAACTTTCACCCAAAAGAAGAATAAAGAAGAAATTAATCATATTATTGCCAGTTTAATGCGAAAAAAGAAAGAATCGATTGATAATCAAGGAATTCGTTTATATAAAAAGGAATTGATTCATCTTCTACATTGGGAAGGATTATTTGAATATGACATCATTACATTATTTCCAGAGCCAAAAACCAAATACATTTCTATAGAACAAAGTAAAACCGAAATTCTTCAAAAAAATCACGAAAAACAGAGAGGATATATTGCTCTTTTAGGAGGACCCGGTACAGGAAAATCAACTTTATTAAATCATTTTATTCGAGATATACCAAACTCTAATAAATATCGCACTTTTTATTATTTTGCTTATTCTCCTGACACATATTTAAGTTTACAAAATATAAGCGAATCCAATAATTTTCTTAAAAGTATGGTTTTAGAAATTCGGAAAAAAGGGTTTGAAATATCTACCATTTCTTCAAAACTAGAAGATTTTAGGACAGAATTCCGAAAATTACTGACTCAACTAAAAAAAAATTATATTCAGACAAGAATCAAGAATATTTTTATAATTGATGGGTTAGATCATATTCCAAGAGAATTTGATCCTTCTTCATCTTTTTTAAAAGAATTTTTATTACCAAATCAAATTCCTAATGGAATTTATTTTGTAATTGGAACTCAAACAGAAAATTTATCACAAATTCCTACATCGGTACGAGAAGAACTTAATGATGAATCAAATAGGGTTGATATCTCCCAAATATCTAAAGAAGGTCTTGGGTTAATACTAGAAAATGAGGGGATCGAGTATAGTCAAACGATTTTAGATCAATTATATTCTATATGTAATGGACATCCCTTATATATCCAATATATTATTAGACAATTGGAAAATTCTAATGAGGGATTGACCATGGATTTTCTCTACGATTTTGATGTTCTTGATCTTGATATTAAAAAGTATTATCAAAAACTTTGGAGTCAAATTGCTAAAAATCAAACATTTAAGGAATATTTTGGATTAATTTCGAGGATAGTTGGATCTCTTGAAGATGATTTTATTCTTTATATTGGTGGACCTGAATTGTTAAGCATTATTAATGAAAACTATAAATATCTATTTAATAGATCGCTTAATTGCTCAACTATTTTTCATAATAGCTTTAAAATATTTTGTCAAAAAACCTCTGCTGAACTAAATGGGAAGTGTAACACTAAATTAAAGAAATATTATCATGAACAATTAATCGAATTTTATTCATCATACTCAACAAATAAGAAAAAGAAATTTGAAATGATTCCTCATTTATACCATCTAAAAGATTTTGAAAAAATTTTTACCCTTTCAAATCAAACTTGGTTTCGGGATCAATTTTACTCTTTTCGTCCAAAAAAAACCATTCAAGAAGAATTAGCTAAATTAACAAAAATATCGTTAGAGCAAAAGAGGTATTTTATTTTTTTCCGTTCTCTATTATCACAATATGAAAATATGAATAGATCCTATAATTTGAAAGAAAAAGCAATAATTCATCTTTTACTTAAACAAGGAAATGTTCTGGATGCTTTTTTTATCGCTGATACCGTGGATTGTTCATATTGGGAAGAGAATGAAGAAGTTATGGCAATAGCTCGCATTTTTTATGAATTTGATTATAAAGAACAATGTATTAAATTGATGGAAAAAGCCGCACCAACAGATTTACTAATAAGAAATGAGCTTGATCTTCACAATAATGAGAGCATAAAATATTTTGAAGATTGGTTTTTTATCGGAATTGATTATTACACTCCAGAAAAAATATTAGAGTTGCTAATGAATGCAAAACCAAAATATAGAAACCCTGCTGTTCCAACATTAGAAATCATCCGTTTATTTTTTAAAACTTTATTACAAACAAAAAAAATCGAGATATTTGAAACTCTTTTAGCTAACATTAAATTAAAAGATGAGAGGTTGTATCTCAATGTATTAATGATTATCTGGAAAACTTTGTTTTCGATAGATATTGAAAAAGGTTTATTCTTTTTTAATGAATATTTACAAATTTTAAATAAATATCAATTACATTATTCCCCAATAACCTTTTTAGATATCTGTGATGGATATATTTATAGTGAAAATTATCCGAAAGCTATAGATTGGTTTAATAGAATTACTCCTATCATAAATCGAAGGGCTATATATAATTTTGAAGATTTTGAAGCTATTATTCGATATATTGATATGGCATTAATACTAAATACACAAAATCCTACTGAACTTTGTGACTTTCTATATTCAGGCATAAAATCAAAGCGAAAAAAAAAATTTTTATGATTTTTTAGTAATTTTAGGCCGATTAAAAAACAAAATTAATGATGAAACTTTCAGCTTCCAAAAATCCGATGTTAAAAACCTATATAATGAAATTTTCAATTATCTACTTGCTGTAAAAGATAGGAGTAATGATCGTGATGAATTTTTTTATTTTAATGATGAAATGATAAAAGATTTCTTATCTTTTGCCCTTTCGATTTTCACAGAATTTGGTAAAGAAATTGTATCCATTTTTTTTGATGTAGTAAAATTAAATTTAAATTCTTTTCCTATAAATTCTCAATTTTCTATAATTAAACCTTTTCTCGATTATTGGTTCTTATTTACTGATATAAAGAAGATCATATTTTCAATAGAAGATTTACTAGTAGAGCAGGACAGTAACACAAACATAGATTTTTGTTATGATTTGATTTTTGTTTGGGAAAAATTGGGGGATTTGCAAAAAGCACAACTGTTTATTAGAAAACTCTTAGATTTAAGTTTTGGAATTGGTTGGAGAAAAGATTATCAAATGGAATGGTGGTCTAGATGGTTGAGGAAGTATATTGATTCAAATCCTAGGAATTCCGAAGAAACCATCATAAAATTTGTGCAATATCTTAAAATTTCAAATGATAAATCAGAAGGTCATGGAATTTTTGAAGCTTCCGAAGATGTCTTAAAAGCTGCATACCATTATTCTCCCCAATTCGCATTAAAATTGTTCATTTCCATGAAGAACGAAAATTTAATTGGCCATTTTCGAGGCATGGCTGCATTAATTGAGCAAGCTGTGGATGAATCAAATTGTCCTTTTAACTCCATTCTCAATTATATCATTGAAATATTTTTACCCCTTTCAGAACATGCCTTTCCACGAATGCTTCAAAAAATAATTTTAAAGTTATGGAAACTGGCTAAAATTGATAAGGTAATAATTCAAAAAATGATTGATCAGATTGAAATTTATTCTCTTTCATTGGAACGAGAAAGATGGTTACTTGGATGTGCTTATGCTCTGAAAAAAATAGATATTTTAGGTGAGGTGCATAGTAGGACAATTATTGATTATATCA
>CAYPTZ010000056.1:0-10821 GCA_964413395.1 uncultured archaeon
GTGAGAGTAATGATAGATTTGGAACTTGACCAAGTTATTTTATCATGACTCCTAATTATCACTAAAAATCTATTAGGAAAATATATTATCAAACATTAGTCTATGAAATAAAGGTTCAATTAAAAGAGAATTATCAATTGAACTTATTGCATTAAAAAAAATTTTATCAAATGAACCATGAATTAAAAAATTCCTTAATATGAATTCTTTTTCAGTAATTATATCCAAATTTTTTGTATTTCGCCAAATTATTAATGTATTTTTCTTTTCTTTTCTTTTATCTTTGATGCTATTAGTGTCTCCAATTAGAATATGATAATCTCTACCATTTTCAATGATATTTTGAGAAGAATTACATTCTAATCCAATTAAAAAATTGAATGTCTCAACTAAATCAATTTTTTGAACTGAATTTCTATTATTGATGGAAGTATTGATATAATAATCAAAAGGAGTTTCAAATATTTTAGGATTTAATGAAATTGGTGAAGTAACATTAGAATAATCAACTTCATACCGAATTATTTTTCCTTTTTTAAAATTATTTTCATCTTTATTCTTTTCTGATTTAATTTGAATATTTCTGAAGCAATCTTCATAAGTTTCTAAAACTAATGATTTAGCAATATGTGCAAATTTTTTTTCTGATATAGGTTTTCCATCTTTCCATTCTGAGGAATACATTAATTTATTAATTCGGGGTATTAGAATTTGATCATAATAATTTTCTTGTTCAACTAAGATATATTTCCTATTTCCTTTATCATTTGCATTTAAGGATAAAACAGCTTGAGCAGTCGTTCCAGAACCTGCAAAAAAATCAAGAATAATAGAATTTTTATGATAATAGCTGTATGAATTGATTAAATATTTTATCAATTCTGTTGGTTTTGAATAATCAAAAGGTGAAATTTGAAAGAAATTTTTTAATTCCAAATTTGCATCTGTATTTGTAGGAATATTATTAATTTTTTTTGATAATAGAGTTGTAGGTGCTTTTATAATAGGTTCACTGTAAACCCGAGCTATAGTTGGTCTTAAAGATTTTGTACTCTTTATATGAATAGTTCCTCCTTTATTTACTTCCTCATCAATTTTTTGTTGAAGCCATTTGAATCTAGAATTTAATTTTAGGTCCTTATCTGGAATTCCATCAACTACTTTAATTGAAGAGTTTAGTAATTCCACTTGAAGTTTATCTTTTCCATAAAATCCTTTTTTCAAAATACCATTCCATCCATTTTTGATCAAAATGTTTTCTTTTTTTAAAATTCTTGAGGAGATTGAATTGCTAATGTTAATTAATTCAGTTAATTTGTTAATATCACCATAACTCCCCATTAAATTCAGAATTTCAGGGTTTTTTTTTGCAGAAATTATGTATTCAGTCACTGAAATCAATTCTTTAGAGAGATATGATGGTTGAGTTTTTTTATGCCATACAATGTTATCTAGCCGATATTTAAAAATCTCTTCAATCATTAGAGAAAACTCTGCTAATTGGTTATCATCTATGCTTGAAAAGAAAATCCCCCTACTGTTTAATAATTGATAAGCTATTTCAACCCTATTCTTCATCATTGTTAACCAATTTGCTTTTAAGAATTTATCATTGTAAATGAAATTACTACAACCAGTATTATATGGAGGGTCTATGTAAATAAGATTTATTTTCTCAAAATAATTTTTATATATGAGATTAAGAGCTTGCCAATTTTCAGCTTTTATGATAATTCCTTGAATTAATTTAAAAAAATCTTGTATATTTGTAATAATTTGATTTCTAAATGAAATTTCATAATTTTGTGTATTTATATATAAATTTTGATTCTCTTTTAGAAAATCTTTCGAGATAATCGAAGGATCAAGACCAATATTCCGTATCCAATCATTTATTTGGTTTTGATTTTCAAGTATCATTGAATAATAAGATTTTGTAATGAATTGTAAAGGAATATGATAATCTGTTCTTATAACAAATTTTTTCTTTTCAAAAAAAATCTTCTTTATTTTTTCATAGGTTAAAATTTTCTCTTTTATGATTTGGTTAATTTCATGAAATTTTTTTACAAAATTAGAAATATCTGAAATAGACTGTAAATTAAGTTCTTCAAAATTATTGATTAATTCAGGAATTAATATATTTTTTTCGTAAAGCTCTATTTGAGACTGGAAAAATGTCGTTATTTGAGGATATATAAAAATATTTGAATAATGTTTTGTAGTGAAAATAGATAAATTTGATGAAATTTTATTCAGATTTACTTTACTTTTTTGAATTTTATTCAAAAATAATGTAATACAAGATAAAATTTCTCGATTAATATTTTTTTGATAATTTGATCTGTATTTTTGCTTTTCATTATATGATAATTTCCTAAAATCAAAATTAACAGTAAATATTTCGTTTTCATTGTCATAACCAACCGATTTTTCATTGGATAATATAAAATATCGCCTATCTTTATTGATTCCACTAATTTCTGATTCAGAATTGATTGTATGAAATTGAAAAAGTAAATCATGTTCTTTAAATTCAAAATTAAATATATATTTATCAATTCTATGAAAAAATTTGCGGGAATCTTCAAATAGATGCGGATCGTTATGAAAAAGTTTTTTTTTTTTACTATTTAATGATGATGGTATCACATTGGGAATAAATACACTATTTAAAAAACAGGAGATCTGTTTTATTGAAAAAATAAATTGTTTATTTATTATGGAACCAAATTTTTTTTCAATTTCAGGAATTAATTTGTTTTTAAAAAAAAAATGTAAACTTTTGTTATATTGAGAATAAAATAAATGGAAATGAGGAATTTGTGTAAATTTATAACGTTTTATAATTTTTTCTATTAATTCTATTAAGTTTTGAAGATATAAATTACTCATTGTTTATAGTCCAAATTGTATCTATGAAATAATTAATATTAGTTTTTACTAATAAATAATGAAAAAAAATTTAAATATTTGTTCTCATATTATCAATAAATTCACTTATTCTTGATTTGGAACCAGAATCATTAATAGTAATATGTCCAGGATATAATAACACGATTATAAAATATTTATCAAATAATTTTATTGTTAAATTTCCAGTAGCTGTGAGAATACTAAATCCATTTAAACCTGCTAATTGAAATTCAGGAAGAACTTTTTCTATGGTTATTAACACCCTATTAGTACTACCAACTAAGGCTGAATCGTCTAATAATGTTTTTGATGCACAAATGGGAAGTCCTGTACGTTTCTCTATAACCAAGGTGGCGTATAGTCCAAGATCTTCTTTGAGTTGAGTACATAATTGATTTAGTTTTGAAGACTTAGGCATCATAACTTCTATTACTTTTGTCCAAGCACTATAGATAGTAGAATCAAATATAGAAGTGGGGAAAAAAACAATTTTTTTATTTTCAGCTCCTGTCTCTGGATTAATTTTAAAATAATTAACTAATGATTCATATGAATCTTGTGCATTTGGAAAAAGATCCATCTTATGAATAAAACAAAAGAAATTACTTTGATACGAAAGAAGATGAGCAGGTCTATTACCTAATTTTACTAAAGAAGAATAAGCTTTATGAAGATTTTCTCGAATTATTTCATAATTGGAAACATCATATCCATCTATGATAAAAAGAAGTATTGAAGCATCTTTAAAGGCATCATCGTCAGGAAATTCGCTTCCAGTTTCCCAAAAATTGAGACTTTGTCGACGATTTGAGGATGTTATCGAAGGAATATCGATATTATGAACTAATGTCTTAACAGTAGGTGGTAAATTTCTTGTCTCATGTGGTAGTTTTCCTCTAAAAATTACTTGAAAAATTGAAGATTTTCCTTTACCTCCAGTTATCAATACCTTTTGTCCTGAACCTTTTGACGTATTGCTCTCCAATATTGCTTGAGTTGATGCCTTATTTCGTGCAATTTGTTTTTTTTGGAAGGTTTGCTGTTCTTCAAATAATTGTAAATATTTAGCTTCAAGATCTTGTAATATATTTCCCAACCTATTTTTTGGTAATATAATGCCATTTTCTTCTAGAATTTCAGGTAAATCATATTCAACTTCTGAAAAATCCATAATAGATGCTTTATATTTAATAACATTGCCATTAATTATCTGAAATTCAATCATTGCATCTTTACGTACGAGTTTTGCTTCAAAAAACGACCCTGGTATTTTCATTAATAATCATTCTCTAATTGAAAAGATATTGTAAATAGATTATAAATAGATCAAATCATCATAAAAAAGTTGAGATAAAAAAAAATTCTAATGAAACTAAATTATTCTTTTTTTGAAGAATCAATTCCAAAGATTTCATCAACAATAGGCTCAATTTTTAATTGACGTGTATCACCATTGAAATTATCTAAATTAGGGTGCACCAATTCAATCTTTTGAACTAAATCATCAAGCATACTATGGTAAACGCCCAAATTTTCATCTGCAAGAAGTAAACACAATACAACTTTTCCTTGTTTAAAAACTAAAGATTTTTCACCGATTTCTATATTTTCTAACTTACCAGCATCACCAGAAATTTCAGCTAACATCCCTTTGATCCCAACTAGGCCCCCAGCAACAAGATCGGAATTGGGACGAGATGCACTTTCAGGCATTGAAGCAGTAACTTTTATGTCTCCCTTTAAGTCAGCCTTGGCTACTTGATGGAAAGATCGATAATATAGTGAAATTCCTGTTTCTGCGATTATAACATGCATCTCTATCATACCTGATTTCCAAGCAAATTCATCATATGATGGAATGGAAAGGAAATAATGGCGCATTACGAGAAAACCAACTAATTCGGTAACAGTGCCCCAAACATACCACCAGCTTGATGTATTTTCACTTCTGGCATTAGCTTCGATGATCCCTCCAATTCCAGCAATAACTATCCCCAATAATCCTAATAAAACTCGTTTTCTAACTTCTTTCTGAGGACTTAGCTTTACAACTAATATAAAAATAATTCCAGCGAAATCAATTAAACCATATAAGATCACCAGAATAATTACAGGTATAGTAAACCCAGATCCTATATTGGCTTCGCCTGTATCGATAAATAAATATATACTCAGAATTAAAGCATACAAAATAGTTCCACCACCTATTACTAAATTGGATATCTGTACTACCTTATTTTTTGGTAAAACTATGGAAATAACGACAAATGCTATTGGGAATAAGATTAACATGATAATTAAATATTTTATCCAATCAATGTTCTCAGAATCAAAATTGTAATCATTTTGATAGAAATAATCTACCATAGCAGGGAACATATAGAAACCATAACCGATCATAGCCACTGCGATAATAAAAAAGACCATATATGCAGGATCTCGACGGGTTCTTTTATCTGCCAGTAGAAATCTCTGTAATAAATCCAATCCAAATAATAATAATAGAACAATCAAGCCTCCATATAATATTTGGACAAGCATTTCAATCGTATTAAAATTATGAGTAATAACCTGAATTGATGACATAATACTAATTCTCCTCTAATATCATTTACTTAATATTTAGATAGTATATATCATCCTTAAAAGCATTAGGTAATTTATATAGAAATATTATTTAGAATAGTGGTTTGATGATTGAAAAATGGGAACTGGTAAATTCAAAAAAAGTGTTTAATTCTATTCCATTTGGAATTCTACGAAAAACTTTTTTGCAACCTCATCAAAAGGGTAAATTTGATGCATTTGTTATTGAAGCACCAAATTGGGTAAATGTTGTTGCTTTAAATTCTGAGAAGGAAATTTTATTAATTAATCAATTTAGATTTGGAAGTGAAAATATTGAAATTGAAATTCCTGCCGGATGCATTCATGATAAGGAAAAGCCCATTGATGCAATTAAGCGGGAATTAGAGGAAGAAACAGGATTTATTGCAAAAAAATGGAATCTTTTAGGAAAAATTAATGCAAATCCTGCGATCCAATCAAATCAATGTTATATTTATCTTGCTGAAGAACTTAAAGATACAAAAGAGACCCATTTCGATCCTTATGAAGATATTGAACATGAATTTGCTTCGATAGAGCAAATTTGGAAATACATCCAAGAAGAAAAGATTACTAATGCTTTTTCTTTAATAAGCATTTTTTGGTACCTTTCAAGTATAAATAATCCTTTTATGGGAAAATAATGGGAGTGGTATATATGAAGCCAAAAAAAATCTTAGATAATTTGTATTTAGTTGGTTCAGATGAATTGTCTGGTTCAGGAGATTGCCTTGTGTATGCATTAGGAATTGGAAAGAGCAAGATTTGTCTCATAGATGCAGGCCTAAGTCATTGTAACCAAATTCTTGCAAATATTAATGAAACTTCTTTAAAAAATAGACAAATTTCTCACTTATTTTTAACTCATTGTCATATAGATCACATAGGTGCAGCTCATCAGTTTCAAAAAATTTTTCCAGATATTGAAATTTTTGCTCATAGTTGGGATATTGCTGCCATAAAAGGTTTACCAAATACTGAAAATTTAACTGCAGCAAGTTGGTATGGAATAAATTATATCCCCCCTATTTTGACATCAATTATTAAATCAGATTATGAAATAGTAAATTTATCAGGAATAAAATTAGCGATATATCATACCCCTGGCCATACTCCGGGTTCTATCTCAATTTTATATGAAAATTCAGAAAAAATTAAAATTCTTTTTGGACAAGATATTCATGGGCCATTTCTTAAGGAATTCAATTCAAATATTGACGATTGGCGGAAATCTATGCGAAAATTAATTGCTTTGGAAGCAGATATCTTATGTGAAGGCCATTTTGGAATTTTTTCAGGCAGAAAGGAAGTAAAACAATTTATAAATTCTCAATTAAAGAAAAATAGCTCTTGAAATTACTTTTTTTTATTTCTATTAAAATTGTAATAATTGTAATATTTTTTGAATTTTTTTTTTTTTTTTTCAAGGTTTTTTTATAATATTCCAAAAAATGAACATATAAAGTAAATCTCATCAGAAATAAAAGTGATGAGTATTACTCAAAAGGTCATTAATATTGATAAAAACCTTTTTGGATTATTAACGTGCTGCCAGAATTGCCCTTTTTTTAAGGATATTGTCAAAATTAAAAAATCAGAAGTTGTAGTAAACTGTTGGCTATGTGGCACCGTAGTAAAAGAATTTAATCATATAGCTTCTGATAAATGCAAAAATAGTGAAATAAAAAAAATTTGCCAAAGTTTTTACTCTTTTTAGCTCATTTCATTAATTAGTAATAAAACAACAGCTACTGCTTCCATAAAAACTCCCAATCCAGATATGGCAACAGGATCTAATCTTCCTACTGCAAAAAGCACAGCTTGGAGACAGACAAAAACAAATAAAACAATCCAATTAAATGGAATATCAATTTTTCTAGAAGTAATAATTTTAACTTGGAAAAGTATTAAAATACTTATAATCACTCCTATCAATTGCATCAAAATTGTAACTATAGCATCCACAAAATCTTCTGTAATAGATACCATCCCAATAATATAACCAACTAAAGCGACTAAAGCTCCTAATAAAGCAAGAATTCGAGCAAAATCCCATCGGTCTCTAGATGAACTTTTTCTTCCCATATGATTTATTCTGAAGGAAAGTTTAAAAGATTAATTCTAAATTTCTTCTTTAAAACTAAACGTAATTTCGCCATTGGAATCCCAATGACATTTGTAGGAGAACCTTGAATACAGTCTATAAATAAACTTGCTTGATCTCGCAAAGAATAGGCCCCAGATCTACCTATATATTCATCACTTGAATTGAGATAATTCCAAATTTCATCTTCTGCTAATTTTTGGAAATGAATAATTGATTTTTCAACAAAAATTTCTTGTTGTAAAGTATCAGATTGTATTATTGCAACTCCTGTAAAAATATCATGAATTGTTCCAGATAATAGTGATATTATTCTAAAAGCATCATTTTTATTTTTGGGTTTTCCAATAATTTCATTATTATATGCAACGAGTGTGTCTGCGCAGATAATTATTGCCTTTTCATCAGATTTAGAACCATTTTGATTCCATTTAGAAACAACATTGATTGCTTTTCCAAGAGCTAACTTTTGAACTAAGATTTGGGGATCCAATTCCATTATTATAGTTTCATCGTATTCACTATTAATGGTTTCAAACTCAATATTTGCTTTCTCGAAGCAGACTTTTCTATCTCTACTTGTTGACCCAAGAATTATCTTCATAGTAAATCTTCAATACTTTATATTCTAAAAAATATTTTGAGTAATTATTTATTTTTACTTTTGATAATGGGAAATCCTTATTTTTGAAATTTTCTTTTTAATAGTTATGCCATCAGAAAAATCGGAACTTGAGGAGACAATTAGAGATTTTGCAATAGATGAAGGTGTATTAGGAAAGAAATTACCCCCAAATATTAAATTGGAATTCGGTTATGAATTAAATTATCCTCCTAGAACTCCAAAACCAATGCGAATTATGGTTGTTAAGCCGATAGAAAGTAGAGCAATTTCAATTCAAGTCGCTACTCAAATTGCACCTCAACATATTGAAGCTATCACTAAAAATGATTCAAAAGGTCTGATGAAATTCCTAAGTTTCTTTAAAAAATATATGCTAACTCAAAATTTATTATATAATATTGATCCTAAGAATGCAAGATATATTATATTGGAGAATATTTATCCAGATGGCCTTACGGAAAATAAATTTTTCATAGCTATTCGAAAAGTATTTAATGCTGCGGTTTTAATGAATATGACTATATCCGAAATGATGATAGGTTTAATAAATGGAGATAAAGACTCAAAAAATTTTGAAAATTTAGATTTTTCTGAAGGAAATTCAATGTTTACATAATTTAAGAGCTTATCAAAGGATGAATTTTAATGAATGATGAAGAAAGAGTTTTATTTCCAACAAGTTTACATGCTGTTGGAAAGATAAATTATGTAAAAGGGGAAAAAAGGCCAAAAGTTAAATGTATATTATGTTCAGTTAAAAATAATGATAAACGAGTAAAAGCATTAAAAATATATGAAGAAGAATTATTATATATCTCATTAAATCTTTATCCATATAATCCAGGTCACTTGATGGTAATACCATCAAGACATGTAGAATCTTTCAATGAATTAACAGGAAGAGAAAGAAACAGAATTTTTAAAGTTTCATTAAATTGTCAAAAAATGTTGAGGAAATTATATTCTCCAACAGGGTTCAATGTGGGATATAATGAGGGTAAATTTTCAGGAGCAAGCATTAAACATATACATGTGCATATTGTTCCTAGATATAAGGGAGA
The DNA here is from genome assembly GCA_964413395.1 of uncultured archaeon. GTDB lineage: Archaea > Asgardarchaeota > Lokiarchaeia > Sigyniarchaeales > Promethearchaeaceae > Lokiarchaeum. The sequence continues at coordinate 9,314 of CAYPTZ010000056.1, forward strand.
ATTAGGTTATATAGACATCATTGGGGGAACTCGTATTGTGGTAACAAATAGTGATGCAGTATTTACTCAAATTAAGAATGTAATTCATAAGTATGTTAAATAATTATTATTTAAAAAATCGTAAAATTATATTATTTATCTATATAAAAATAATTCAGAATTATATTAGTGAAAGCTTATGCTTTTAAAAATTGTAGATTTTCTTGATTCTCAGAAATATATTGATTTAGTTTATTGGGCGAAGCAAATATCAGCAAAATCTAATTTAGAAAATAACAATCCTCACCAAATTCTAATAAAATTGATAGAAAATAAAGAACTGAATAAAATAGTTGAATTCTTAAAAAAAAAAAAATATATCTCGGTTGATAATTATACCTATTCCTTTTTGTTTCAGAAATTTACTCAAAATTTTAAAGAAATTTCATTACAATGGAAATTTGAAGAAAATTTCAATAAAGAAAAGCCAAAAATTAACCTAGTATTAAAAAACGATATTTTAGTTTTTCAAGAAATTCCATCAAATATGATCGAAAATGATTTCATTAATTTATCTGAAATTATAGAAATTACTTCAAATCCATCAAATATTATTGTAGATGGGGCATTATATAATGCAATTGCACTAAATTCAATTGATAATATCCAATATAAATTAACTCAATCTAAATTTTATCACGAATTTAAAAATTTTAGAAAATATGAAAAAATAATTAAATTTATTGAGGAGTTGGAAGATCCTCTACAAAAATTGTTCTCTATTAACCAAATAGGAGTTATTTTCCATAACAACGAATTGTATTTAGTGAAATGGGTTCAATATATTCGTGAAGAACAATTAATTGAGGGATATACAATTTCTCAATCACCAATTAAATTATTGGATGAATTTGGAGTGATAATAGGTCTTAAAATAAAACCTAACTTAGAGTTGGGAGATTTAGTTGTATTCTCGGAAAGAAATAATAAAAAAAATGAAAATAATCTTACTCCATTGCTTTCTATAGATGAATCTTTATTTGTTTTTGAAAAAAAAGAAAAGAAATATGATTTTTTAGTTGAAAAAGACTGTAATAAATTTATAGATGAAATTTTGGCTCGTATTGAATCAGGAATTCTTTTATTAACAAGGAAAAAAGAAAATTGGGTAAAAAATCCAGAAGAATTGGATAAATATATTCAAATAACTTTAGAAAAAATGGGTTTATTACATTCAATCAACCAGAGATTAAATATTCTTAAAGATTTAAATTCGATCAATAAAAATAGCTCCCTCAAAAAGAAAATTAAATCAAAATTAGAAAAAAATTATCTCCTTTTTATGAAAGAGCAATTTATTCAAGGAAATACTTCATCAATTCCTTCCATTCTTGATACTATGAAAGAATTGCAATTATATAGTGTTAATTTCAATAATCTATTATACACAATTACTTATCTATTTGATACTTATTATGCAAAAAGTGAGATTATTTTTAAGACAGTAAATTTTTTATTTACTCATTGGA
>CAYPTZ010000057.1:0-10686 GCA_964413395.1 uncultured archaeon
TCCATCTACAAATTTATAGTAACATACACTACAATAATTAAAAGTAATTATGTGTGGTTTAAATTTTCCACAAATTTCACAAAAAGGCATATATACTTTATGATTTAATAATAAAAAAATATTTCTTAATTGTTTATCATTTCTTTATATTTCTTCATAATTAATTGAGCATCTGTTTCTAATTCTGGACTTTCATTAATAATTGTTGGAGTTAAATTCTGTTCATATATAATTTCTAAAAGAGGTAATATTTCTGGCCCCCAATTCTCATTAGCATTATTAACATGTTTCTTTTCACCCTTAGACGTATATTCAATTTTTGAATAATGAATATGGAGATTATTGAGGACTTGTGAACCCAATTCATCTTCTATTATTTTAAAAGTGTTCTCATATAGATTTCTACCTTTATTTTTTCCTAGACTCCTTGCGTATAAATGTCCAAAATCAATGCAAGGTCTAGCTTTATTAATTCCAACATTTTTACAAATTTCAATTATTTCTGATGATGGTCCTAATTGCCCATGTTTACCCATTGTTTCAGGACAAATACAAATATTTCTGAACTTAATTTTTAATTCCGGATATATTTCATTAGCTAATTGAATTCCTTGTTGCAATCCTTCAGTAATTTTTTTAATTAATTTATTCGAATAATTTGTTTTAGTGCCATTTATTAATTGAGATGGAGACATTTTTTTTGCATATTTGCCATAAGAACCTGGATGGATAATTATTCTATTTGCATTTAGATATGTTGCCCAAGCATAACAATGAGCTACTCGCTCAATTGACTTATTATAGATCTCTTCAATGTTACTAGTTAATGAAATATAATATGGTGCATGCATTGATATTACTAAGTTATATTTTTGTGCGTTTTTTCTAAATTTTTCATAAATTGGACTATCGGCAAATTTAGACATCCTTCCTGCTGGAAATTCATAAGCATTTAACTCTAATTTTGAAAAGTACTCTGGAAGTTCTTCTCTCTTTCCTTTTCTCTCCTTTCCATTTTTTGATTTCATCATAAAGAGTTCTTTTTGAGCACCTGTAGTACCAATTCGAAGCATATCATTACTAAAATCCATATAAATATTCAAACATAAAAATAGACATAAATCTTGTGATGACTTTAAATAAAGAAAAAAATTATCTGCTAATAACACTTTTTTTTATGCTGAAAAACAACTATATTCATGCAGTATTCTGATAAGAAAAATACGCAAAAATTCATAAGAAATTAGACGAAGAGGAATTGGATGGAAATTTAGGTAAACTTCCAAAAAATGGCTTCCAATTTAGGAATTCGTGGTAAATAACCTGTTGGTAATCTGTCTTAATTCTTTAAAATGAGGGGCAAATTATCACTGATTTAACACATTGAGAATTGAAATTCTGTATGATTTTTGAAAATAGTGATGAAAGAAGTAATTGGGGGAGAACTTCTTTCATCGAGGGGTAGAAAATAAAATTAGAAAAATTAATTCTAATTACAAAATATCCAAATCACTATTTGAAATTGAGTTTCCAAATAATTATAAAAAACTTTCTATCGCTATGTATAAATATTGAGATATTTTTTCTGTTTAAATTTTTAACTTTACAAAGATTAATTCTCTTGTATTTCAACAAAACTTTTCTAAAAATTATATTAAATCAATAGTAAATCATAAAAAACCTAAAAATAAAAAATAACTTGTCTAATATTATATTATAAAAAAAAAATGATAATTATTGGACTAAGTTTTGTTGATAAATTTGATTTCCCTTTAAAATAGTAGTAATAAAAAAGTGATAATAATGTCGCATAAATTCCACGATTCAAAAAAAAACTCAAAATTTATTTCTTGTCCAGAATGTCATTCTCGAATGAATACTGAACTTGTAGAATATCTTTTTGAAGGTCATACTGTCTTTTGTGAAATGTGTGGATTTGCTTTTACTGGGATTTCAGAAGAAGGAGAAGTAAAGCCATTAGAAAAACTGGAAGGACAAGAGATCGTATCTCCTGAATTAAGTAAAAAAGAAATTCAATGGATTGAATGGAAAAAAGAATGGAATGGAATTAAAGATACGATTAGGGGCGAATGGGGAAAATTCAAAGAAAAAAAACAACAAAAGAAAGAATTTAGACAAAATTTTCGTAATCAAAAGAAGGATTTTCACAAGAAGGATCATAGTCAAAGGCAACCTTCAGATAGTGTGCCTACATATAATTATCTAAATCAAACCCCACCACATACAGAAATTCCTGTTAACCAATATTCAAAAATATTAAATCCAAAAATCCCAAATACTGAGACAATTCAACATTCCAATATTTCATTAGCCTTAAATTATTCAAGTGAGGCTGTCCCAAAAAGAAATGGACTTCGTACTGCTCAAGAGATAGTTACTCAAATAACTCCAATTTATTATATTTTAATTATATTTGCAACATTTCTAGCATTACTCAATAAAAGAATTACTCCTTTATTTTTCTCCGCTTCAATAGTATTACAAGTTATTGTATTTTCTTATGATATTTTTCATGTTTTTCCAAAGTTTCATCAGAGATCAATTCCGTATGCTGGTATTCCTCTAATAATTATCGGAGGTTCGTCATTAATTGCTTTAGGGTTTGGTGTCCCTTTAATTGCTCGAGGGATCTTATACTTACTAGAATTTATTAAAAATACAAAATCTCACGAACCTAATCATCCTATTGTTAGTGAAGGATCATTTTCTTCATTATTATGGATCCGAGAAGTGACTCTAAGTTTTATATATGTATTAAATCCGTTAGTTCTAGTTCTCTATGTTAATGGAATTTTACTTAATATTGACGGCTACATTAATAGTTCTGGTAATAGTACTGAGATTGCCAAATTTGTCGTCACTTTGTCTTTAACATTTGTTGCTATAATTTTATTCTATTTATTTGCCTATCCTAATATAAAAGATAAAGCTATTGGTGAAATTTCGGAAAGGATCTATATTTTCTTAATTATTCTTGGATTTGTTGGAATTACTAGTTCATTTGGATTTTTATTAGTAGTAACAGGAATATTAATAATTGTATATCAAAAAAATGCTGAAAATCATAAAAGAATTATTCCTGTTTCAACTTCAGTTCAACCATCGCAGTACAATTTAGTTGTAACACAATCTAGTCCTTATAATAATTTAGATCGTGATAAATTGGGTAATCTTAAAAGAAATTTTAATCCTGAAACTGGGAAACCTATTTCAAATCGTGTTATTTTAAAATCTAATTCAATAAAAATTGAAAATAGTAATGAAAATAGAATAGATAATAGCAAATCATCACCATCTAAAACGAATATTAATCTTTCAGGAGATACTACCAAAGAAATTTTTACCATTTTAACACCTAAAATTAGGAAAATATTAATTGAATTACCAATTACTATTGAAGATCGTGAATTGTTGTCAAAATCATTGATTTATATGGATGAAGAACATCAATTGAAATATATGCAAGAAATTGAAGAAATCAATCAAGATCCTTCAAAAATTTATCAACTTTTCATAAAAAGAATTAAAAAATTACCTATTGAAGATAGTGAAAAACGATTTCTAGTTGAACAACTTGATTATCTCCCTGCTCAAAAACAAGAAGAATTCGTTTCTTTTTTGGAACAAAATGTAAATTAAGGAATAATGTTATAAATCTATGCTAAATCTTGAAAAATATTATCGAATAAGAAAATTGGGGTTATAATAAACCAAATAAGGTCAATATATGTATTATATTGACTTATTCCGAGGAATGAGGATATGTCTGAAAAAATTAGACCAAAAACAAAAAAACAGATTGACGAGATTAAAGATCTGGAATCTGGAAATAAAGAAGAGCTAAAATTAAATGAAAGCTCTTCTGGGTCTGATTTGGTATTAATTAAAGAAGAATTACCACAAGAAAAAATTCCTTATGAAAAATTTCCTTCTTCCAAACCAAAAGAATCCAAAAAGGATAAAGATATTCCGTTAAGTCAATCAAGTAAATTAACATTAGAACCTTTTCCTAAAGAAGTTAAAATAGAGAATCAAGATGCAAAGTCTAAAGAAATCAAAGAAACTATTGATGCGCTTGATAGTGCCAAAGTTGATGCTTTAGAGAAATTGGTATCAGATTATGAAAAACTTTCTGAGCTTGAAAAAGAAATTATTACAATAGCAAAAACAGTTTTAAAAAAGAAGAAATATAAAGTTGAATTAAATACTGAACGAGTAGAGATGATGAGTCCTTTGGTGGAGCAATTATATTCGAAATGTATTGCTAAATTAACACACACAAGAGGTTTTTCCAAAGAATTAATTTTTTCTACAATACAACAATTAAAAGCAAAGTATTGGATAGTTACGGATCAACGAAGAACAAGATATGAGATTTTAAATTCTCCAATTTTAAAAAATGTTCTTAAATTTATTCAAGACAATCCTGGAACACATGCTCGTGATAATAACATAACAATCGAACTTGGAATTACACGTAATCCGTTTATTAAACATGTTATGGTTTTAGAAGCATTTGATTTAATTAGAACAAAGAAAATTGGAAGAACTCAAAATTACTTTATAAAAGATGTGCCAGAAATTTTTGATGATTTTGTGGTATTATTTACAAATCCCCTCGTTTCACAGATGATAATTTTATTAATGAAAGAACATATTGGGTTATCAGAAATTGCTAGGAGATTAGGCTGCTATCATGGTGCCATTCAATATCATGTTAAAAACTTAATAACAAAGAATATTTTAACCAAAATTGGGAAAGATATTAAGGTTAATATTGAGCTCATAAAAAAATATAATGAATTGTATAAAGTTCCACCATTTCATCTCTTCTTCTAAATTCATATTTTTTTTTAGATTTTATTCAATTTTTCATTTTTTACTATCAAAAATAATTTTTCCCATATAATCAATTGCTTGGAATGAAATTTTATTATTTTTGATAGAAAATCGTAAAAATTGATGGGATATTTTTCCAAAAACTTGATAATTTTTCAAAATGAAATCATTTCTAAATTTAGAATTAGGATTTCCTTCTAAATAGGGCTTTTTTTTTGCTATGTGGATTAAATTCTCCCATTTATAGGGTGCACTAAGATATTGCTTTTTATCTAATAAGAAATGGTCTAGATTTCCTCCGCCTCCGCCACTGACTATAAAATATGCGCCCGTTGGTGAATTTATATCGGTTCGGTGGAATACTTCAAATATATGGGCATGACCTGATATGATATAGTGGATTTTGTGCTTTATTATAAGAGGTATTAAGATTTTTTCAAGTTCATTATCAAACCCAAATTCTCCACTACAGTAAATAGAATTATGAAGAATTAAAAATTTATGAATTATTGTATTTTTCATATTTTCTAATTCATCTTTTAACCATTTTAGTTGAAAAGAAGAAGGATAACCAAATTTTTGACCTGCATTGTACAAGTCAAGAAATATAAAATAACAATTTAAATAGGTAAATGAATAATAATTTCCATTTTTAGGCTCAGGATATGGATATGGAAAAAATTTATTCCACATTTGAGAATAACTTTGAAATTCTCCATCATGATTACCTGGACAAGATAAAAATGGAATAAATGGTGAGATTTCTTTTAATTGGTTAAAAAATATTCTCCAATTGTGTTTATTTTTAGCATTAGAAATGTTATCCCCTGCACTAATTATAAACTTACAGTTTGGAGTTGTATTTTTACAAAAATTTACAAATGGGCTAATGTTTGCCTCATTAGCATGCAGGTCACTGACAAATATAAAATTAAAATTGCTCTTATTAATATTCTCAGGAGCTGTTTCAAACGAATAAATTGATTTATTATTTGGAATCTTATAATAATATTTGGAATCTGCATTCAGATTTTTTAGGGTTATTGATTTGATCAGAGATTTTTTTTTATTTTCTGGGTAAATGTCAACATTATTTGATAGCTTATGAATATTTTTTCCAAATTTTAAGATAGATTTTTGATTTTTGCTATTTTCTTTTTTGGGTCTTTTTGAACTCCATAAAATAGTCATTGATTGTGTGGGTTCTTTCCCGTATAACAAATAAGGGCCAAAATCTCTCCGATCATACTGTTTGAAGTCAGATGGTACTAATTTGTATCTACTATATATATTTTTATAATAATAAATAATTAATAAATAAATTAATATCCCATAAAGGGTTATCAGCCAAATTGGGAATATGTACATGTTATATATTGCAATTAATATTCCTTCTATGGCAAATAAAATAAAATTAAGAATAAAGAAAGGCAATATTAAACCAAAAGTTACATTTTTTGAGATAATAATTCCAATATAATTAGAATATTTCCTAAAAAAGATTAAAATTAAAATCAGCATAACTAATCCATTTAAAAGATAAGCAATTGCCCAAATCATATTATTATTATTATTAAATTAAAAAGTTAAATTGTCTTACTTATTTTTTATAAATAATGAAAATCTCAAATAATTCTTTATTATATATTTCTGAAATGATTCAAAATCTTGATTCACCCATTTTATATATTTATGAAAAAATGTACCATGGATGATGTGGAACATCTGCATACCTGAAGATTGAGATAAACGAAATTTCTACAATATCTCAAAAAGAAAATTTTGACATTGTTCAAATGGATGGACTCTCAATTCCAATATATATCGAAAAAAATTTGAACTATATTAAAAATTCGATATCAATCCAATTAGAAGGTAAGCATTTGTATAAGAAATTAATAATCATAAAAGATTGAAATCCTTTGGATGAAGTTATTCTAGAAACAAGCACGAATAATTGACACGATGCAAATAAAAGGATTTATTTCCATAAAACTTTTTTCTCTTTTTACATTTCAAACAATATGAATAATATTAAGAATTCCGATAATTCTAAGAAGAAAGATGAAAAAGATGAAGGGTTTGATAAAAAAAAATTAATTAATTCATACATGAAATCAAACTATCGATTTATTGGACCTCTTAAACATTCTGCCATTAAACCTTGTCATTGGCAAGAACAAAAATTATTAACTGGAAGAGATAACCGAAATTGCTATAAAGGTTATTTTGGGATTAAATCGGAGCTTTGTATCCAAAACACTCCATCTCTCCCATTTTGTAACCATCAATGTGTTTTTTGTTGGCGTGATATTGAGAATTCATCCTTTGGATATCAATGGAAAGGTGAAATGGATGAACCGAAAATGTTGGTAAAGGAAATGATACGTCATTCCAAAAATTTAATTTTTGAACATTTTACAATAAAAAAATCTCTTGATAATTTGACATTGATGCATAAGATTTTATATTTATTTAGTGATGAAGCATTAAAGGGAAAACATATTAATTCTGAATTTGGTGAAATGGAAATTGCCCAATTATTTTCAACAACTCGAGCCAAAATCCACAGAGCAGTTTTAGTATTAAAAAATTGTAAAATTCTTATCAATCCATCCGAAGATTTGTATAAATTACATGATCGTATCGGAATGAGCTTGAAAAATCATGATGATGTTAATAAAATTATTTCTGAAGAAGTCACAACCATAGAAGATATCGAAAAAGTATTCGAAGCTGCTAAAAATCCCAAACATGCTGCTATTTCTTTAGCTGGTGAACCTATGCTTTTTCCAAAAATTGGTGAGCTTGTTCAGGAATTTAGAAAAAGAAAAATGAGTACATTTATTGTTACCAATGGGACTTTTCCAAAGGTAATTAAAGAATTAGATGAAAAAAATCAACTCCCAACTCAATTATATGTTACTCTACCTGCTTCTAATAAAAAATCTTTTATCCAAATATCAAGACCCTTGACTCCCAATGCTTGGGAAAATCTCATGAAAACAATTAAACTCCTTCCCAATATTAAGTGTAGAACTTTAGTTCGAATTACAGCTGTTAAATATTTGAATATAAATATTGAAATGGCAGAGGAATATGTGAAAATCTTAGAAAAATCAACTCCAAATTTCTTAGAATTAAAAGGTTTCACTGTTGAAGCTCATGCTTTATTGTTAGAAAAACGTTTAGGGAAATTAAATCCTGGTCATAAATTGCGAGAATTTGCTCCCACTTTTAATGATTTATTAGAATTTGCAAAAAAAATTGAAGAACTCAGCGATTTTGAAATCATTGCCGTTCATGAAGCTTCTCGAGATGTATTACTCCGAGGTAATTGGCCAAAAGATAAATCCATTGAATTAGATTATTCTAATGTATAAATTGAAAGGCTTAAGTTAAAAAAAACTAGTGAATATTTTTAATTTTTTTAAACAAATCTTCTATTTTATCCATTCTAGTCTGTAAACGGTCTTCTATAATCTCAATAAATACTTCAGTTTCTATTTGTCGAATTTCCCCGATTTCACGACTAGCAGGGTAATGAAGTTTATCAAAATCATGTTTTCTTCTTTCCATATACTTGGTAAGGAGCTTTTCCATAGATGAATGATGTTTTCCAATAAATCCTCGTAATAATCCCATTAACCCCAAGCGATCTAAAGTATCTGAATCCGTTACAATTCTTTCTTCAGGAGTTTCTGCTGGCATCATGGATGTAGGTGTATGTCTTATAACAACACGACAGATTGCATCCCGGATTTTCGGTTCAACGCGTAATCCATCTAAAAATTCTTCTGCTAAGGCACCTCCAAATAAACCATGAATATGAGTAAACACACCATTTGTTTTACCAATATCATGAAGTAACGCTCCTGCACATAAAATAAATGGATTTACCTCGTCTTTAATTTTAGATCCAATAGTAATTGCATTTTTACACACTGAAAGTACATGTGCATAATCATGCCCATCACTATCAGAATGGGCCATACATATAAAATTCTGGAGTTTCTTTAATATTTCTAATTCTTTTTCTGTTAATTCTCTTGTAAATACCATAAAATCATCATTTATTAATTAAAATTGAATTTAATAAAAAAAATTTTTTTTTTTTGTGAGTTTTTCAATTTTAATATATCTAACTACTTAAATTCTATTATTAAATTAAACTATTAGTTTATTGATTATCATAAACATTCCCAAGTAGAATAAAAAATATTTTAGAATTTTTCTAATTTCGTTTTTTTTTTGAAAAGCTATTAAAGGTAAAAGTGACAACTATGTGATGTGTCATCCATTTTGTCACTTTCAAAAACTGCTCTTCTTAATCGAGCAAAAGAATTTTACTTTTCTTTAGGAGTAGATGATGGTGCTGCTAGCTTGTGCCGAGCCAATTTTAATTATGGTTTAGCGAAATTGCATTTTTCTCAAGAAAAAATGGGAATTACTCCTAATGCCACATTTATTTCCACTCCTGACGAAACTATATCAAGAAATGCCACTAGGTGGGCTTCAGGTTATGGATATGGAGGCAAATTAACTACTGGAAATTCTAATGATCCGATTATATTCGTCGATACCAAACCCAATGTTTGTGGGATGTTAGTTGGAGGTTTACAAGAATTACCCTCACCCGATGAAATCATTAAAAATATCAATAAAGTAATCAATAGTGAAATTTATATTGATGATATTAAAATCGAATGGGATTACAAAAAAAGTAACCATTTCATTGACGTTTTCAAAACTAAACGAGCTGAGGATTGCCATTATACATTTCCTCCTTATATGTTTATTATTCATGGTTCTTTACCTGAACTACGAAAAAAATCAAATGATGAACTAGGGTTATATTATGATTTTTCTAAAGTTTTAATGGATATGTGTGAAATAATTGAAACTCCATTTGGAAAAACATATTGTTTACAAGGGGAAAATGCAAAAGAATATTATCAATTTTACCTAAAAGCAAAAAACTTAGCTGCACGTAAGCGAATTATGGCTGCAAAATTATTATTTGGTGATTTTCAGGTTATTTCAAATCCTGTTCATCAAGGTTTGATGTCATATGGAGAAATGTTGCTAGGGGCTCAACACATATCAGAAGATTCTCGAAAAATATTTCCTGTGGCTTTACGGTCTGATCTTCCATCATATTTAATATCTGCACTTCCTAATCTAACAGAAGACCAAATAGATAATATTGGATTTGAGAATAGAGCAAAAAGAAATGGGGTCTTATCACACTTGCAGAATTTTAATGTTTTACCACACGGCGGAGGATATACTTTGCCTCATATTAATCATGTAAAAAAGGTGCTAGAAATTGAAAAGGAACGATTTTTCGTGTGTGAACAAGAAAATGAGGACGCAACAATGATTTTTTCAGATATAACGGCGACACAATTTCTTTATCGGGGTAAAAAAATCATTCGCCGGATTGAAGAATTAAATTTAGGGCGTATAGAAGCCAAATTAGTTCCAAAATTCATTTTAAAAATCTAAGAAAGTATCCACTAGTAAATGATTCTATAAGATTAATAAATTTCTCAAGGAATTCTTGGTTATATTTTTCACCAAACGGAATTTGTGTAAATTTTGGATTTTTCCCAAAAAAAAAGAAATTTGTATATTTTGTAAGATTTTGGCACTGTTCAAGTTGAGGTAAAACTTCCAATAACATTTTTAATGTTGTCAATCTTCGTTAGAATAGAACAGATCGCCCATTTTTTTTCCTTCATTTCCATTAAGTGCAAATTATGGCCCCTTGATGTGTATGGCTTTGCACTTGAAACCCTAAGAAAGTCTTCTCTGAAACTTCTT
>CAYPTZ010000058.1:0-6920 GCA_964413395.1 uncultured archaeon
CCCATTAACATTAACCTCAATTCATTAGTCCCTTTGTCTTTCAAATTTAATTCAAATTAACATTACCTTAAACGATTATGGACAAAAACATATCCTAAAGGACCATACCTAACCATCGCTTCCTGATAAGAATTTAAGGCCATTTCATATTTTTCATCTAACAAATAGATTTCACCTATTTCCATAAGAATCCATAATCCAGCATCCCAAATGGATTTATCTCCAGGGAGTAATTCCCATGCTTCTTGATATTTTTTAATAGCTTTTGAATAGTGTGCTTCTTTTACTAATTCATTCCCTTTTGTGCAAATTTCACTAATTTGTTTGTGGATTTTTTTTTCTAGTTTTTTCACACTCATTACTCCTAAAAATTCTATTCAAATCGTATTCATTACAAATATTACAATATTTACTGATTTTTTAAGCATCAATTATTTTCTATAAAAATGAATAATTTAAAAAGAGGATTGGTCTGAAAACTAGCATTTTTCGTAAAAAAATGAAAAATATGAAAAAAAATCGAAATTCGCAAAATATATCGAAATAAACAAAACTCTTACAGAATCCGGTATGGCTCCAAATTTATAACCTTGAATATGTGCATCACCTTCAGGAACAATTTAATATTCGCGATAATCTTATCCATGATACTCTCTTTATCTCTCGGAATATGTTTTAATGGTTGTTAAAAGTAATAAAAAAAAAGATGATCATAATAATTTCTTACGGATTCCTTCCATAGGGTGGAATATATTGACTATTTTTCTTATACCATCGTTTATTGATGGATTTCATTATGATTATTGCAAAGCAAATCCCAAAGAAACCAATCCCCCATATTATCATTAAAATGGCATTTTCTGTATCTCCTAATTCTGTTCCCGAATTGGCGGTCAGATATAATATTATCGGTGGGAGTATTAACATGACGAACACTATCCACAAAATCAATCTTCCTTTCAAATTTGCTTTAGTGCAGCTTTTTTGTATATCTTGAGGAGCTGAACTGAAGCAACTTTTACATATCGCCCCTTTTATACACTTTGGACACATTATTCGCTTACAATGGAGACATTTAATTCGTTTTCGTGCTGCATTTCCTGCCAAACCCATCCCATGAAAACTGTTCTTATTACAGACTTCACATTTTGTACTCATAATTCCCATATTTTTTCACTTTTTTTTTTTTGGAATTTTAACTACTCCATGTAAATTTTAGATTGAGTTATATATTAAGAGGTCTGGAAGAAAATTTGCACCCTACTACATTATTGTCTGGTTATATAACTAATAGCAAAAAATTCGCTAAATATCGCTATCAAAATTTATCAATTCAGTTCCCTTATTCACAATTGAATTTAATTAGGGATGTTTATTAAAATAGGAATAAATTATAGTTAATAATATCAAAAAATCCAATTCCAGAGCCAAATTTACTTTAATTTTTTTGGATCTCTTTAATATACGTAAGTAATTTAAAAATAAATAAACCTTGGGAGTCTATGTATAAAAAATTTAAAAAATAATATAATTTCTAAGGATTATTTTACTCAAAAATATCATTAAAAATTAACTGGTCTAAGTTTATGGATTTTAATAATCAAAATAAATAAAAGAATTTTAATGAACTTCTGAAAATTTAATATATATTGAGTCTGGGATTATGACTGCAGAATTAGAAATCATACCTTCATGGTTTGTCTTAAGCACCTTAACGACTAAAATTTTGACTTTTATTAGTAGGGAAAATCTAATCCACATGATTCAGGCTTTTCGGTTCAATACTATATTGACCGAAAGAATTGTTCAAGTAGCTCTCGGCTTGATGAAGGAATCCGAAGTAAAGCAGGCCTATTTAAGTGCTAATTTTGTCCATAAAAAATTACAGATCCTTAAGTATGACAATATTATCCTATCCAAGGTTGAACGACGGGAACGGATGGAAACGGCTCTCTGGACTGATCGCCATCTAAGTTTACAGGCTTTTCTGGTGAAAAATCGGGAACTCTTTGGGGTCTCCCCTGAGTGTGAACAGTACATGGTCAGTGCAATTAAGGGTGTCGGCTACATGAAGGCCATGGAAAATGGGCAGATTGAATTATTAGATGTGGAAGGGGAATATAAAATTTCGACCAATGCTCAGCCTTATCAACTGATGAGTATCGTCTTGCGGTCTGATTCGTTGGCCATGGTGGATCCGAAAAAAAATCCAGATGCTAAATCGAAAATTACTTCATCTAAACAAACCACAATTGATAATTATACATTGAAAGGAACAACTATTCAATCTATTTCGGAAAATATACGTTCTGATAATCCGATTACTGCTGGTAATGTGCATGAGATCTTCCCTTCCTATGGTGTTTTTGACCCTGATACCATTACGAATGCAATGAATCCATTAAGTTTATCCGAAAATATTGACATGTCGAACCTACTCTCAGATGAGCAAAAAATTGGATTTTTATCCTCGTCGTATTTACTTTTTAAACAACTAGGACGGGCTTTACCCTATGCGACTTTTCGGGCAAATCAAGGTAATAGTTGGCGCCATGATAGAACCATAAATCCTTATTTAACTCGACTTCAAGCAATTCAAAGTAACATCATTGAAAGGAGTGCTCGCTATTCTGACATTCTAGGATATATCATGGCGATGTGTAAAGCTTATGATGTAGTATTCCCTCAATTTTCGACTGATGGAAATTCTTATCATCTTGGTTATACTATATCTTCAGATATTCGATCCTATCGTGCCTTTGGGGAACAAATTTATGAAGAATTTTGGGACCTTCAAGAATTCTATCAAGATCTCAATTGCATTTATGACTCATCAACGGCCCTCCAATTAACAAGTCAAATTAAACAGCAATTGTTAGAATATTATTTGAAAATTGATCAAAATTATGAAACTAAACATGCAAGCAGAGATGCAATCAAATATTTATCTCAACAGATGTCTTCACATTTTGCGAATCATCCTAGTTTATTTGAAAAATGGAATCTTGCTTTATCCCAAGATTCTGAAACAGGTCAGTTTGTCGCATCTCCGGTCCATCTCTTTCGCATTACCGATCGGATGGAAACCTTCTTTTATCAAGCAAATTATCTCACGCATCTCTATTCTACCTACTATCGATTTAATACAAATGGAAGATGGAGTGCCCGTAATATCTATCTTAGCCCTTATATCGATACCCTCGAAAAATTTGCTGGCTCGGGAAGTCACCGTGCTGCCATATTTACACCTTTGCCTGATTTTGATGGTCGATCGCGTGAAAGTCTTTTATTAGGTCGATTTGGTATGAGGAAAGGAAGCCGTCCTAATCTCTACTATTCTGAACTCGAGACTATGGATTTGTTCAATCAAGAATGTTTCAATCTGTTCGCTCTCTATGCCGACGATCTTATCCAATATACCAATGATTGGGGGAAAGCCATGACCTATAATGCTCTTCACCTTAATTGTTGGAGTGATGATCCTAGTGTTGTCAAACCACGGGATGGGAATCTTCTTCGTTGGTACGATCTTTTTCCTATAGATGATTTACCATTGACGGTCATTCCTACTGCTTTTACGCGAAAGACCTATCCTGCCATTTATCAGACCCATTCTGGTCATGATGTTGATCTCCGATTTCGTAATATCGATGAACTCCATTTTAATGCAGCCTTTGCGAATTTACGCTATGAAATGGTTCAAAATCGCCGAACTCCTGTCCTATCATCCTCGGTGAATTCAAAACTTTTTGCTATGGGCGGAGATAGGCTCTTTCGATCTCTAGTTACCAATGTGCTCTCTCAAAAGGCGTTTGCTGACAATCTTTGGTGTAAACGACAAAGTAATCCCTTAGATACTTTACTCAAAGGCATTGTCCCTGATGATGCAATTTTCTTCAGAAAACTGCTTCTTTCTGGATGGACTCTTGATACGGCGTTGATTGCCGAAATCCTCGATAATCGTGCAGGGAGTAGAGATTGGTATTCGCGTCAAAAACAATTTGATACTTATGCTTTATTACTCTGTGGTTTGCCCATTCTTTCCATTGTGTCCGATCCCGTGCAGTATTCTTCCTATTTAGAATTTCCCCAAGGACTTACTGAATTTAAAAATGGCAAAGAAGTAGATATTCCCAAAGTTATTGGCCTTTTCAACCCTCTACTGATGCAGTATCAAGTGGACCTGCTTGGATCGATTTTTAAAATTCCCGAACTTACTATTCAAATTATTGGTAATCCCGCAGTACCGCTCTATACGCTTTCGTTTAAAGAGATCATGCTCTCTTTAGATCAAATTGTGGTTCAAAATCTCGCTTCAATTTTGGAAGCCAATTCTGGGTTTAGCCAATCTCAGCTACTCCAGACTATCACCAAGATTCAAGCGGCTTTTGGGATCCAAGATGGAATTATTCATGATAGTCTCCCAATAAAACGTCTTGTCTATCGATTTACTGAGACGGGAAACCTTCTTCCTGGTGAGCCTACTCTGCAAGAATATCACATTCAAATGAAGGCTTTTTGGCAAGCTATTGATTCGGTTGGGTTGACTAAAATTCAATCTTACATTCCTGGATTAGTCGGTCATACCGAAGGTACTCTATCTAATGGGCAATCTTTCACCGCTTATCTCAATATTCTTAACTATATCCTTACGCGGCGATATCAAAATTATGGTGTTTCATTTTCGCCTAATTCTTTTTTTATTAAAAATTAGTCCTCAATAACAACTCAATATTATTTTAAAAATAATTGGTAGAAAAATAAAAAAAATGATTTCTAACTAGATATCGTTTTAAATTAATTCAATTTCGACCAAAACTTGTTCTGGAAACATAATCTTCATGATCATGACCATTGAGCGTTCATCAGCGTTAATATCAATTAACCGCTTATGGATTCGCATTTGATAGTGCTCCCACGTAGTCGTGCCCTCTCCACAAGGAGATTTTTGGGTTGGGATGGTAAGGCGTTTGGTCGGGAGGGGGACGGGGCCATACATTTTGACACCGGTTTTTTTAACAACATTGGTGACTTCTTGAATCACCTGTCGGAGGGAGTCCATATCGATGGAACTCAGTCGGATACGAGCTTTTTGCATAAGGATCAACAGGGTTGAGCGTGTGTCGGTTGGGAAGAGCCGTCTCAAAAGTGAATAGGACAGTAGAAGGAGCGCGTCGAAGGTGGAAATCTCCCAAAACAGACATACACACAATAGAGGGGTAAGGTCTATCGCCAAACAATTAAGAAAAATAAGGGGGGATCAATAAAAAATTTTGTGGTTTAGGGGGGAAGGGGATAGGAAAAAGGGAGGGAAAAATAATAAAAAAAAAAATAAAAAAGAAATAAAAAAGAAATAAAAAAGAAATAAAATAAAAAAACCCTCTTTTAGAGGTGTGAAGAATCCTCCTAAATCTAGTAGATTTCGTCTGTAACTTTTAATTGCCTAAACAGATTTTTACCAACTATATTAAGTAAAATACTTCGAACTATCTGATACCTGACCTGTTGTGTCAATCACTATAATTTTCCAAAGAAATCTTTTCTAAAGATAAAAACACTGAAAATTAAAATCTTACAAATTTATAAGCGGCAAACTAAGGAAATGGCTTTTTACCTTAAGATCTAGTATTGAATATTTGTGACTGAACATAATTTTAACAGATTATAAATATATTTAATAAAAAAGAAAAGATTACTAGATAAAATAAAATTTTTTTTTTGACAAAATCAGAACTAAAAGGTTTTAAATAATGAATAAAAAAAAAAAAATGATAATTCTATGTTTACTAATATCAAATATCTTTCTTTTTACTTCCTTTGAAGAGGCGGCAGCCATTGATGTAGGAGAATCCCAAAATTTTACATGGACGAATTTAAGCTTAGGGATGTATGGAGTTTCCATAGGGTCTTTGGAATATCGGATACCTGGTGTGGTTGATAGTTGGACGACTACTGGTGAGTATTATGAGGGAGCAAGTAGAGTTTGTAGCGAGAATGTTCGATTTAGTCAGGTAGGTGTTTGGGAGTTTCAAGTAAAATTATATAGATATACACCTGGGTCTCCAGGTCAACCAGGCATATCAGAAACCCAGTATGAACCAAAAGGCACTTTTAATATAGTAAACGTACTTCCGGGAATTATAGGACCTCCTGATTTTTCAATTGAACTGGGAAATACATCAGAAACAATCATATGGACGGCTACAGATTTTTGGCCAACAACATATGACATTAATGGACAAACATTAGGAAATTGGGAGTCAGGTGTGCCAATTATCTTCGATATTCCAACAGATCTTACTCTTGGGTCAGTAACTCAATACACGATACAATGTAATGAGTATCTCGGATTAGGTGCAACCAATGATGTTTGGGTAACAGTTGTAGACACTACACCCCCAACTATCGAAACTAATCCAATGGCTATGGTTTTAGATATTGGATTCAATGGTCAAATTAAATGGAATTTTACAGATCTTGATAACAATCATGGTAATTATACAATTATGAATGGAACGAATAATGAACTTCAAAGTGGGTCTTGGAATCCGGCAGTTCCCCTTATTTATGATACTTTAAATTTATTTGATTTAGGTTCGTATATTCTTAATATTAGTGTGGAAGATGGTTCTGGAAATATTGCCTATGATGAAGTCAACCTCACAGTTAGAGATATCCAAGATCCAAATTTTGAGATGACTCCAGAGGATTTAGTTGGAGATTTGGCGATAGTCGAAGATGGATTAGGAGTATATCTAAGATGGGGTGCAAAAGATTTTACTGCTCCAGGAACGTATATTCTTTATAGGAATGAGGAATCAGTTGCTACTGGAATTTGGAATCAGGATCAAGCTATAGAATATCAAATTATTAACGTGCTCAAAGGTTCATATACATACCGGTTGGAATTATATGATGAA
>CAYPTZ010000058.1:6930-10506 GCA_964413395.1 uncultured archaeon
CTTGAAAATATGGCATTTGATGAAGTAGATGTTGAAGTGATTGATCAAACAGCACCTTTGATAGGAGAGATTTTGGATATCAATTATAAAGTTGGAGAGACAGGGAATAAAATTGAGTGGGAAGTCTCTGATAGGTATCCAAACATTTATATTGTATATCAGAATAATTCAGAGATAGATAGTGGGGCCTGGATATCCGATATTCCATTAACTACTATGATCGATGGTTTACACGTTGGGAGTTATGAATATAAACTGATAGTGATGGACGATAGTGGAAATAGCGCTGAGCAAATTGTTGTCGTAAATGTAATTACTGGATCAGATCCTAATGATCCTAATAACACACCTAGCTCCGGAGGGGAAGGTTCGGGGATCCCTGGATATGATTTTGGCATATTTTATTATAGTTTTGTTATCATAGGCCTTATTGTCATTAGAACTAAAAGAAAACATCATTAAATTTTTTTTTTTAATTAAAAATAAACTTTGTTAGTGGTATTTATCACCAAAAAGAATTTTAACATTTTATATTATATTAGTAATTATAATTCAATGAAATAAGAATATACTGAGGAATAATGGTGAAAAGAGGTATGAATAAAACTAAAAAAAATAAAAATGCTTCAAAAAATTCATATACTCTACTAATTTTAACACTTTTTTGCCTGTCCTTGGTAGGAAGTATCAGGAATGAAATAAATCTGATAAACACAAATGAAGAATTATCTCTACCAATATTTGATTCAGAAGCTATGATTTTTTTTCCAAATTCATATAATGTATTGAGTATACATAATTTTCAGGGCAAAAATCTCTATAATGCAATAAAACCTTTTTCTGCAGCCAGAAAAAGCACAGAACCAATTGAATGGACAATTCCTACTGACCAGATGAATACTCAAAATTTCCCCATTTATGATTATAATGGTGATAGAATAAAAGAAGTGATGGGCTATTATTACAATGAAACGGAAGAATATTATGATTATTATTCGATTTCAGGTAATAACGGCTCTCTTCGCTGGAATCAAACTGAATGGGAAGCTATTGAGTACCCTGCCGATATTGATAATGATGGGGAAATAGAATTAATAATTCAGAAGAATTCATCTTCTGCAGATTATGAAGTTTATGATGGAAATACAGGCAATTTTGAAATGAATTTTAGCCTAGGCGTTTTAATCAGAAAATTTGTAATAGTAGATATAGATTTAGATAATAACATGGAAATAATAAGCCTATTCAGTAATGACACTATTCAATGTATTGATATTCAATCCAAACAAGTTGAATGGTCGTATACCAGTCAGGATCTTTTCCATGAAGATATCGATATTTCAAAATTTAATCTTGTAGTGGGAAATGTGGATGATAGTTCAGATATTGTAGTAATTTTCTCGAATTATTTCGAACTGTATTGTATAGATGGAATTTCTGGAGATCTTCGATGGAAAATTCTTGGAACTGTCGAATCTGCTATCACTCCTGCGGATATCGATAATGATGGTGAGATTGAATTACTATTTAAGAAGTTCCTTAATTTAGTGTCTATTTCGGGAAAAACCGGAGAAATTGAAAGAGAATATCCCCTAAATGCGGCCTCAAGTAATGAATACTTAATCGCTGATATAGATCAAGACATGAAAATCGAAATCATAACCATTCTTAACAATAATACACTTATTTGTCTAAATGGGGAGACATTTGCGAAAAAATGGGAATATACAAATCCAGATAATTTTTCATCTCCTACATTGGGTGACATTGATGGCGATGACGAAATTGAAATTATAATAGGCAAATTCAATGGAATAATTTGTGTAAATGGAAAAACCGGAGAGGAAGAGTGGTTTCGAGAAGAAAATCAATCGGGATCTGCTGCGATTCCGATAATTGTTGATTTAAATGGAGATGGGGAATTGGAAATTCTTCTCCAAAATGATGAAAATACATATTGTACCTTTGAAGATGAAGGGAATGCATGGGCAATCCCTGGGCCTTGGCCTTCTAAAAAAGGATCGACTTTAATGACAGGCAATTTTATTGATTCTGATCAAGATAAATTATTTGATGCCTTTGAATTATCTATGGGTTTAGATATTTTCTCCAATGATACTGATAAGGATGGAATGCCAGATGGGTGGGAAAATCAGTTTTTGCTCAATCCTTTTCGAAATGATGCTGATGAAAATCTAGATGGGGATGCTTGGTCGAATTATGAGGAATTTATACGTGGCTCCAATCCACGTGATGACAATTCAAATATTCTAAATGGACCATATGCTCCACTTATCTTCTCCATAATTGGACTTTGTGGGCTGTTTGGTGCATATATTGCTATTAATTTCTTATTCTCTTATTATTTAAAACAAAAGATCACATCATTTAAAAAAATGGTTGATAACGACCCTATGTTCATAAGTTACACAAAAGATCTTTCTCTGTTATCGGGAAGCCATTTTCTTTCTGTAAAACACAATTTTACTCAAAAACTAAAATATATCGAACTTTCTCTATCTGAAATGTCTGATTCTGAATTTCTTGCTATTCTGAAAATTAAAAAAATCAAACACAAAAACAAATCTTAAAAAAAATCATGCCTTTTGAGGTACATATTACTCATGTTCATCTTCACAATAAATTCAGTCAAATTATATTCAAAATCACAGGACCCTCAACAATTATTGAAACAACCAAAATTCAATAATTATTTACATTTTATTGTAAAGTGCTGTCCAGTTCAAAAAGAAAGTTCTATTGAGTATTCTGTTTTAATCTCAAAATTACGCAAGAAATTTCGATTAACTGATTCAGAAGTGAAACAAATTTTGACAAAATTTATCGAGGAAGAATATATTATAGTGTCATATGATAATAATGTAAGTATTCATCTATTATCGAACAATAATCGGAAGGCAATTCTCAACTTAATTACAAAATATCCTGGGATATATACCAATGTCATTAAAAAACAACTTCATTTGGGCTCTTATCAAACAGTTTGGCATATTTCATTTTTATTAGAATTTAATAGAATTGTTGATTTTAAAGTAGGAAAATTCAATATTTACGCGCTGGAAGATGTCCCTTATCAATTGGTAATGATTGGATTTATTATATTAAAGCAAAATTTTCGAAAACTAATTCACTCTTGGCTTTTTTCTGAGGGAGAAAAATCTATTCATGAAATTGGAACAATATTAAATCTAAAAAAAACATCAACTTACACGGCGATAAAAAAGTTGGTCGCCTTTGAAATTCTCGAATTTAATTCACTCATAGAAAAAACGTATATTCTTAATGCCAGCAATCGAGAATATTTTCAAAATACCCTTGATGCATATAATATGTTGTTTTCAAAATCAAGTTTTTTATAGAATCTAATTTCAAGAATGTGGGAATTTTTTTTTATTCCCATAATTTATCAGAAAATAAGCAATAGAAAGAGGGATGGAAGAAAAGTTATCTCCTCTGACATTTTTACCTTATTCTAATCGTCTCTTGGTAACGCATGATAATATTGTGGACAATCTTGGACATTAATATTGACATGTCCACCGTCCAACCCCTCTC
>CAYPTZ010000059.1:0-6340 GCA_964413395.1 uncultured archaeon
GTGCAATATTAATAAATAAAAGTGAAATAATTATGGTAAATTTAATTGATTTAGTAAGAAATGTTCCTGATTTTCCAAAACCAGGGATCCAGTTTAAAGATATAACCACACTTGTCCACAATGCCGATGGATTTAAAGAAGTGTGCGATAAAATGGCAAAAATTTATGCAAACAGAGGAATTTCAAAAGTTGTTGGAATTGAAGCTAGAGGATATATTTTTGGTTCTGTTATTGCTTATCTGATAGGAGCAGGATTTGTCTTAATAAGAAAACCAGGTAAATTACCAGGCGATACATATGAAATTGAGTATGATTTGGAATATGGATCCAATACAATGCAAATTCATAAGGATTCAATCAAACCAAATGAAAAAGTATTAATCGTTGATGATTTGTTAGCAACTGGTGGAACGGCAATTGCATCGGCAAAATTAGTAGAAATGGCAGGAGGGATAATAGACGAATTTGCTTTTGTCATTGAGTTAACAGGGTCACTAAACGGTCGAGAAAAAATTAAAAATGCAGGCTATAATATGACCACTATTTTAGAAATAGGAGTAAATGAGTAATATTATCAATTAAGGATTTTTATAATATTTTAAAGTGATTTATAATGAATGATATACCAAAAAAAAAAAAAGAATTAGAAAGTGATGAAGAAGAGATAATTTATAAACTCGCCAAAAGGAAAGTAATAATGCGTTTGGCACTTCAGATTCATACAATTACAATGATTTTTATCAATATTTTATTAGTAATAACAAATATAGTTGTAGGAATTACGCATTGGTGGTCACTTTGGCCTTTGGGTTCATTGATTTTAATTTGGTCTATTCATGTATTTTCATTTTTTTATCAAAAAGCCACTTTCCTTCAATGGCATCTATTTTTATATATAATGATAAATGCATATTTGGTTTTTATTTTTTACTTAACTGAAGGTGTCTATAAATGGTTTTATTGGCCAATTGGTTGTTGGGGTTTTATGTTAATTATCCATATTGTATTTTATTTAGAATATAAACCAAAACCTGATGAAAATCCAAATGAATCATGGTTTATGAGAAAGATCAATAAAGAATTAACTCGAATCCCATCCTCGAATACTGATAATCATATATTTTGTTCAAAATGTGGAAAACCGATAGAAAAAAATATAATCAAATGCAATTTCTGTGGAAGCCCAATATAATTTTTTTTTTTCAAAAATCATTCCAAATCATACATAACATTTTCAAATCATTTTTTTCTATCTTTAAATTGCTTTTTTATTATTAAGGATATTTTACCTTATGGAAGTACTAGAAAAGAGATACTCAACTAATGATTAAAAAGGATTTTTGTTAATTAGAATAAATCATATTGAAAGATAGTAGTGATAAAAATGAACGAAAAAACCAGAAATAAATTCATAATATTTTCCGCTATTTTTATAAGCTTTATAGTAGGCATCATATTCTCTTACTATAATGAATATATTCACACGATTACTGGTTGATGGGGTCGCTTCAATTCATGATTAATGAGAAAGATACTAAACAATACTTGAAACAAAAAATTCAGCCTACAACTATTTTAGCATTAATTTTATTAGGATTTTTTACTGGATCAGGAATGGGTAAAATATTATTCCAAGATAGTAAAGAAAACGTAATACAATTTACAATGGTTTACTCAAGTGAAAAAGATTCTTGGGTTAAAGAAACAGCAACACTTTTCAAAGAATATTGGGCAGAGAAACAAGCACATAATAGTTCTATCAAAGATATTACATTAGATTTTCAACCTTATGGATCAGGTGGATCCTTAATTGCATTATTAAATGGAGAAACTAAACCGATAGTTTGGTCTCCTGCTTCAAATCTTTGGATCCCATTATTAAACACTAAATGGACCGAATATACAGGCAAAACAGAATTAATTGTCCCAGAATTTACTAGATTAATATATTCCCCAGTTGTGATTGCAACTTGGGAAAAATTTTATGATGAACATCCTTTTGAAAGCATGAACGATCTTCATAACATAATTCAAGAAAACCCAGGATTAGTGAAAATGGCACATACTGATCCCAGATCTTCAAATAGTGGGTTCATGGCAACTATTATGATGGTGAGTAGTAAATTGAATATGGACCCCACCTTAATGACAGTAGATAATTTAACAAATCCAGATTTAGAAAAATGGATGCGAGAATTTGAAAGTTCTGCTATCTTTTATGGAAGTTCAACAGGATTTCTAGGAAGGTATATGAAAGACAATGGACCTGATGAATTGCAAATCACAATTCTATATGAAAACTTAGTTCAAGATTATTGTTTGGAAGCAGAAGAAGCCTTTGGGCAAAAGATGGTTTCAGTCTATCCAACTGAAGGATCCTTATTTAGTGATCATCCATTTTGTATCCTAAATGCAGATTGGGTTTCAGCAGAACAAAAATATGTTGCTGAAGAATATTTAGATTTTATATCACGAAAGGAAAACATTGCAAAAGCAATAGAAACAGGATTTAGACCGATTAATTCATCTATTTTAGAAGATATTGACATCCAACAAATATATAATCAATCCTTTAATGAAGATCATGGAGTAACCAACGATCCTAGTATCATTATCGAATTAGAAACACCAACTGATGGTAAAGTAATTGAACGAATTCCAGATTTATGGTTATTAACAAGAAATCAAGAATAATTTAAAAGTGAGAAAGATGGAAGATATCAAAGAAATTCAAATAAATATAAAAAGATCCATAATCTTGAGTTTAGATAAAGAATTATCACAAAAAAAATATAAACATATGCTAGAAATTTTAGTTATTATATTTTTTATTCTTATAATTACAGCACCAATCATCAATATAATTAGCAATGTAATAGATAACGTTGGTGAAATTCGATCTAGATTATTTGAAGATGAATTATTGGGAGACTCTCAATGGACATTAATGAAATCTACACTTTGGGAATCTTTTTCCATTGCATTCATTGCAGTTGGTATAGATTTAATTATTGGGTTTCCAATTGCTATACTATTAACTCGCGGAGAATTTAAGGGTAAAAAAATCATTGACTTTTTTGTTGATCTTCCAATGGCAGTTCCAACATCAGCATTAGGTTTTTCTGTTCTTTTATTTTGGGGGATATTTGGAATTGCACCGGGAAGAACTTTAATTATTTTTGCACATGTAGCATTTACTTATCCATATATAGTTAGAAATTTAAAAATTGCAATAGAAAAGGTAGATCCCTTATTAGAAAAGGCAGCAATGACACTTTCTGCCCCAAAATTAACTGTTTTCAGAACAATTTCATTTCCTCTAATTAGAGAAGGGCTTATTGCTGGAGCAATATTAGCTTTTACAAGATCTTTAGGAGAAACAGGAGCAACAATTATATGTGCAGGATTGGTCGAAACGGCACCTTTGATGGTTGTAGGGTTGAGGAAACAACTCCAACTACCTAGTGCATCATTTCTTTCTCTTGTTCTCATCGTAATATCACTAAGTTTACTTTTAATTGTAAAAATAATTGCAAGGAGAGATACAACAACTAAAAAATTTTGGCAAATTCATTATGATTGGGAAAAATTTTTTTCAAAACCTTTCTTTTCACGCGGAATTAAAGTGTTAGCAGGAATCTTAATGCTATTATTTATATTATTACCTTCGTTTTATATTTTTTCAGAACTAGATATGGCGAAAGCAGGCGAAGAATTATTCAGTGCAGATAATAAATGGGCATATTTATGGATTTCCTTAGTAAATTCATTTCAAACGGGTTTGTTGGTAATCTTTATTGATGTTATCTTTGCAATTCCTTTTGCTTTTATATTAACGCGGGAAAAATGGGGAAAATTGAATGAAGTTTTAGATACGATACTAGATATCCCACTTACAATTCCAAGTGCAGCATTAGGTTTTGCGGTATTTTTATTTTGGGGGCCAGCTGGATTAGGTCTTGCCAAACCAGGCTTAGGGATGATAATATTTACACATCTTACTTTCACTTTTCCTTATGTTGTAAGACCCATTGCTGCTCAAATTAAAAATGTCAAAGTAGGACACGAAGAAGCCAGCGCAACATTGGGTGCTACCCCATTGACTACATTTAGGAGAATTACATTCCCAGCTATTAAATTGGGTGTGATTGCTGGAATGATTGCAGCCTTTACTCGATCATTGGGGGAAACAGGAGCAACTTTTATTGTTATGGGTGCAGATCGGACAGTACCAGTATTGATTGTTGATTGGGTGGAGGAAAATGTCTGGCCTGCAGCAGTTGTTGCAAGTATAATTGTCATCTTAGTTAGTTCGATATTATTATTTTTAATTAGAATGTTTACACCTTCAACAGAACAGAGATTATAACAGAGTGAAAAATGAATAATGCCAGATATAATATTAGAAAAAATAAGAAAAACATTCGATGAAGGTAAAGTTGTTGCAGTAGCGGATGTAAATTTAGAAATAAATGAAGGGGATTTTGTATTTCTTTTAGGTCCAAGTGGATGTGGAAAAACTACTCTTCTTAGAACTATTTCAGGTCTAATCCAACCCACCAGTGGTAAAATTTTTATAGATCAAGTTGATGTAACTGAACATCCACCTCAAACAAGGGGAATTGCATTTGTATTTCAAAATTTTAACATTTTTCCGATAAGCGTTTTTGAAAATTGTATTTATGCACTAAAAGTACAAGGATATACTCGAAAATATATGATTGAGCAGGGAGAGCAAGCCTTGAAAATCGTCGGATTAGAAAAACGTGCAGATGAAATCCCAATTGGATGGGGAAACGGAGATCTCCAAAGATTAGGTATAGCCAGAGCAATATGTAGCGGAGCAAAAATATTAATTATGGATGAGCCATTAGGTTCATTAGATCCAAAAATAAGTGCTGAATTTCGATGGGAATTAAGAAATATAATAAAAGATCAACATTTGACTGCAATTCAGGTAACTCATAATCAAGAAGAGGCAATGGCGATTGGAGATAATATAATAATTATGAGAGATGGATATTTATTACAGCAAGACACTCCTGAAATTTTATATAAAAATCCAAATTCTCTTTTTGTTGGAAATTTCCTTGGTGGATTAGAAATATTAGAGGGATATATCAATCATATTGATGGAGATAATTACATTGTAAAAATTCGATTAGGAGGTCCAACTTTTATTATCCATTCAAATATTTCCCATTTTTCTCTGGATGAAAATGTAATATTAGCATGTCGGCCTGAAGATATTTATTTATTTTCTTCAGATTATAATTTTGATAAATCTAAAGCAGATTGGACAAATATTTCTCTAGCTCAAGGAATTATTAAGGAAAAGTACTTGACAGCAAAAGAAAGAAGATTTATCGTAGAACTTGATAATAGTGATATATTACAAATTGAAAAACCTGAAGTTTTTAAATATGACTATGAAATCGGTGAAGAGATTCAATTAGGGATCTTTAATGATGATCTACTCTTATTTAAATATCCAAAAAATCTTCAAAAAGAGATGGATCTTCAATAGAAGTGGTAATTAAGATGGTAAACGTAAAATTAGAAAATGTATCATTCCAAAGAAATGGAATTCAAATATTATCCAATATTAATATATCTATAGAGGATAAAGATTATATTATTATAGTTGGACCTACTGGAGCAGGTAAAACTAGTTTAATTGGTATGATTTCAGGTTTATACCAACCTACATCAGGAAAAATTTATTTTGATGACGTAGATGTAACAGAAATCCCCCCAAATGAACGACATTGTGGGGTAATGTTTGAATCGTATGCACTTTTTCCTCATTTGAATATATTGGACAACACATCTTATGCTAGACATATGAAGGAATCCAATCATGAAAGCACATATTCCATTTCTCAAGAAGTTTTAAAATTAGTCAGATTAAGCAATCGCGATGAAGCACTTCCTAGTGAATGTTCTGGAGGTATGCAACAAAGAGTTGCGTTAGCAAGAGCTATTATGGCATTAGAAGATGGAGGAATTCTGATCCTTGATGAACCATTTAAAGCATTAGATGCTGGACTTCGGATGAATTTGCGAAGAGAAGTCAGATCTATAGCAAAAAGCAAGCTACTAAATTTAACTACTGTCCATATTACAAATGACATGCAAGAAGCAATGATGGGAGATAAGATTGTTGTTTTAAATAAGGGAAAAATTCAGCAAATTGGAACACCTCATGAAATTATGTATAATCCTGTTGATTTATTTGTAGCTAATTTCTTTAGCACCGAAATTAATCACTTTTCAGGTAAGATTATACAAAAAGAAGATAGAGAATATTTTGGGTTCAAGAAAAAACCTTTACATAAAA
>CAYPTZ010000059.1:6350-10467 GCA_964413395.1 uncultured archaeon
CTCAATTAAAGAAGAAAAAGATTAGGACTCCTGAACCTTTAAATAAAATAATTATCCATTCTGTTGAAGGTTTTTTTTTGTATGCAAAAACAGAACATGATTATAATGTTAATGATGAGGTTACTTTTCTTATTCGTTCTCAATATTTCAAAGCTCGACATAAACGTCGAGAAGATAAAACTAATTCTATTGTTGGGACAGTTAAGCGAGCAAAATTCATGGGTGCTTGGTTAAGAATTGAGATCGAAGCACCACACAAACAAAATTATTTACCTCCAATTTTAGAATCATCTTCCCAAATAAATGTAAAGGATAATACTAAAAAAATCCCATTAAAAAAACTAATTAAAATTGAAGTACCAACAACTAAAGTTGCGATTCATAATTTTGTTGAAGGTCAAATAGCAACAATATTTTTTCCAAGTGAATATGTTATTGTATTTCCTAAAATTGATTTAGCAACACTTGAAACTACACTTAGAGTTAATTAAAATTATAAAAAAATAAAAAGGTGAACAAAAATTTCATTGAAAACATTCTTACAGGATCGAAATAATGCCAATACTCTCGAAATGGCAGTATCTCATATGCAAAAAATATTAGAGACTGTTGTTGAATTTGAGAGAGGTTTTTCTATATATACAGAAGAAAAAAAGCCAAAATTAGCTTTGGAGATATTTAAACGTGTAGATATTTTAGAACATGAAGCAGATACTCTACGCAGAGAGCTTCTAATTCAAATATCTCAAAGTGAATTGAAAGCTATTATGAGAGAAGATTTTACAACTTTAGTCAAGCGAATTGACAGAATAGCAAACACTACGGACGGGGCAGCAAGAAGATTATCTGGTATAGCTGAAAAAGATTTTGAATATCTTGGAGAAGGAATTTTATCAAAAATGTCAGAAATTATTCGACAATCAGTAAATGCCACAAAAATTTTATTTAATCTCATTAAACGAATGACTGAAATAGATCATTCCGAAATTTTACGAATTTGTGAGAAGATACAGAAAATTGAACATGATTGTGACATTCTCCATTCTACTATCTATGAAATGCTCAATAAATTGGGAGAAGTGCCATTCAATCATTTTGTAGCAATTCAAATCTCCAATTTCGTCGATATGATTGAAACAATTTCTGATAAGGTAGAAGATGTTTCGGATTATATCGAAGTATTAAAGACTGCAAAAAGATAAAATTTCGCTTTTTTAAACTAACATTAAATTTGATATTCATTATATATCACAGAAGTTTTTTTATTTTTCTTCAATTTCTTTGAAAAAGACCTTCTCGTTATTATTGGTACTTTTCTCTACAAATTATGCACAATTGTTCCTTCCTCCTATTCCAAATCCAAATTAGTGAACTTTAGAAGGTTTAAAATCAAAAAATTTTTAATTCAACAAATCTCCCCTCAATATATAATTCCTGTTGTTATTCACCATCTTCGAGAAAATCCATTTTCTAATGAAAAGCGAGAAACTATAATTTGTTTTGATGATTTACAAGAGTTTTTCAATCGTGAAGATGAATGGTTTAAATATTCTGTATAATTCTTGAAAAAAAAAGAACTACTACTTGAAAAATAAAAAGTATATTCAATAATATTTCCTTTTTATTAAGTATATCAAAAAGTAGAATAATCATAATGAATTATAGAAGATGGTGGGAAAAGTGGGCTTCGGACCCACGACCTCTGCCTTATCAGGGCAGCGCTCGATTGCCTTCGTCTGTAATGATACAAGCGATCCAGGCTAAGCTATTCTCCCAGTTTTGTAGAGATAGGTTTTTATCTACTATGATAAAATAAGATCTGATGAATTAAAAAATTTCTGGTTTTATGAAGTATAAAGGTTTCGATAGAGTGAAAAAATGGTGCATTAGTTGAAGAAAGTTAGTTTGTATGAAGAGATTCTGTCATCAAAAATCATTATTTTTTTTTATTATTGATGAAAGTGGTGTAAGATTAAAATTCAGGATTAATTTGATTAGAATTCTCATTAATCTTTGAATATTTAGGCTAAAATTTAAGGATTTGATGACTTAAATAAAATTGAATAAATGTTGATATATTTTTAGGATATAAAAGCTATAATATTTTATATAAAAATAAAAAAAAAAACTTCCATGAGAAATTATTGTAAAATCTTGCAGGATTATGTATTTATTTTCTTATGAAAGATAGTGATTATTCTTATTATTTTTTCATTTTATTGCCAGAAGGTTTTTTCTGACTTAGACGTTTGTTTTCAAGTTTATTTGCTTGAGATTTGGTTTTAGTTTGGGTTATACTAACTTTAGAAAAATGCTTTTTAGGATCACTATTATGTTCCTTTATTCTTCTATTAAGATTTTTTGTCATTCCGGTATATTTTGTTTTACCTGATTTACTCTTTAGGTTATACACACCAGCTGATTTTGGTATTTTTGAACGACTTTTCTTAGTGTTAGCATATGTTTTTTGTGCCATATTTTTGTTTCTCCAGATTTTTGCGTTTATTCTAAGTGTTTAGGAGCATAAGCTGATTCCTAACCTTAAATAAAGTTTCATTTTTTTCCATGGAATCAAAGAAAGATGCTTTATTTGTATGTAGATGAAGATTTTGCATCATTTCGCTTCTTTCGCCATGAGCCATCTTTATTTCTAGATCTTGGTTCCATTCCACCTTTTGATGGAATATGAGGTCCAGATTTTTTTCCTGCTCTTCTATCAGCCATATTATTACTCACCGTCAATTTGACCTCCCCAAATATCATATAATCGGAGCATTTCGCGATATCCCGCCTCAACATTTAGGGTTTTATGCGGGTGAAAATTACAATCCACCAGAGATCCAGGAGAAATAATCGAATCAAATAATAAAGTCCTTCTATTGAACAGAAGTCCCAAATTACTTGAATTGATAATTTCTCCTAGATCTTAATATATAAACGGATTGAAAATATTTAAATATAATTAAGATCTGTCAAATATTTCCTGTTAATTATGTCGGGCAGAATAATTAGAAGAAATTTTAGTCGAATCATATAATAAAAAATAGGTTTGATGAAAACAAATAAAAACAATAGTTACAATAATATGTTTATATGGATCAAAATATTATTCCTCAAGAACGAAATATCCTAATTGTACCTATTGGATTGGAAATAGATAGAGTAATTAAGGGATGTAAGATGTATCCTATTAATATCATCTATTTACTTCACAATCCCTTATCAAAGTCAACGAAATATGCTGTTGAAGAATACTCAAATCGATTTACTAAAAAAGTTAAAAATATACTAAATAAGTCTTTCAATTTAATATCAGAAGAAATTGTAAATTTAGGTTCATTTGAAAGTTGTTTAGAGGGATTAAATAGAATTTTAGAGAAAGAACAGATAACGGCCCGATTACAGCATATATATATTAATATTTCAACAGCTTCAAAAATTTTTGCGATTGCTTCATATATTTTCGCAAGTCGAGAACCTAAACTATTTACTTTATTTTATCTCCAAGCAAACGAATATATTTTATTAGAACACCTGAGAAATAAAAATTCAAATCTAGAACAATTAGAAAAGAATTTCATGGAAGTAGGTTTAACGACAGGAGAATTTCTAATAAAGGAAGTTCCAATACTTAAAACTCAATGGTTTGAAGAAAAAGAACGTAGAATATTGGCAGCTTTTACAGATGGAAGATCATATAATTCACTATTGGAAATAATTGATGCATTAAAAGAAGATAATAATCCAAAAAATAGGATGAGAATCAGGCGAACCTTGAATAAATTTGAGGATTTGGGACTGATTGAAATAAAGAAAAGAGGAAAACAACTCATGATTGCTCCTATTAAAAATTACAACTCAATTTCTCAGATGCTGGATATAATTAAGTGATAAATACCCTAAATATAGTATTCATAGAGAATAAAAATTAAGGTAAAAAAAAAATCTCAATTAAAGATTTATTATTGTATCCTATGGTTTTTGATCTAGTTTTCTTTTGTGTGGATTTCTTTTTTATCTGCTAAAAAACCTAAAACGAAAATTATATACTTCCTCATTAATATTTTCTTTAGTTTTATTTTTAAAAGAATAGAGAGATTTAGAACTTAGAACTGAT